>CAYQCS010000028.1:0-5088 GCA_964416105.1 uncultured Candidatus Saccharibacteria bacterium | reverse complement strand
TTGGAACATTACAAAGAAGCGGATAGAAGTAGAGCTGAAGCGTATGCGACTACGGTGCTAACAAATGAGAAGGTGTTTCAAATACTTTATGAGGAAGTGAAATCCTAAAATGTCTAGATAAGGATTTTTGACAGGGCAACGACCGCGGCAGTCTCGGCGCGCAATACCTGCTTACCCAAGCTGAACACTTTGATCTTACTTTTATGAAACAGGTCAATCTCTTTTGACGACCAACCACCTTCTGGACCAATAAAAATCCCTTCAATCGACAGATTTTGAGATAATGCGGTTTGATTATCGTCAGTATGAAAAGCTACAACTCTTTCTGGATCAATAATGCTTTCGAAGACTTCATTCAAGCCAATAATGGGATGAATGTTTGGAACTGTACCTCTTCCACTTTGTTCACTTGCTTCAATCGCTATTTTATTCAACCTTTCTAGATTAAGACCTTTCTTTTCACTTCTCTCGGATACGATCGGTACAATATCGGTTACACCAAGTTCAGTCGCCTTTTCTACTATCCATTCAAACTTATCTTTCTTTATCAGAGATTGAAAAAGGAATATTTTATTTTGAGGAATATAACGACTAGGTACTACTTCATCAACTTTTAGCTGAATATTATTCTTGCTTATATTGACAATACTACATGTGTAATCATTTCCAGAGCCGTCGAATAAAATAATTTTATCTTCTGGACCAAGTCGAAAGACCTTACTTATTTGATTGACTAACGCACTCGAGTCAATATTCAGCTCTTTGCTATTCCCTATTTTTGTATTTGTCAGATAGAATCTGTGAAATCTCATGGCTAAGCTTTTTTGGAACCAGAGACAACTTGATCAATAATGCCGTATTTTTTGGCTTCCTCCGCATCCATGAAGAAATCTCTATCGACATCTTTTTCGATCCTTGCCAAAGTCTGACCAGTATTTTTGGCCAAAAGTTTATTCAAGGTATTTCTTGTCTTCAATATATGCTTTGCACTTATTTCTATATCAGAAGCTTGACCTTCTGCTCCACCCAACGGCTGATGAATCATAACTTCCGCATTTGGCAAAGCTACTCTCTTACCTTTTGTACCAGCAGACAAGACCAAAGCAGCCCCAGAAGCAGCGATACCGACACAGACAGTCGAAATATCATTTTTGACATGTTGCATTGTATCGATAATAGCCAAAGTGGAAGTTACCGAACCTCCAGGAGAGTTTATATACAAAGATATCTCTTTTTTTGGATCTTCTGCTTGCAAAAATAGCAATTGGGCTATGATAAGGTTGGCAGAATGATCATCGATCGGTCCACCAAGAAAAATGATGCCATCTTTCAATAAACGCGAGTATATATCATAGGCGCGCTCGCCAAAGCTTGATTTCTCTATAACGGTTGGTATTAACATATTTTTGACTTTTAACATTAATTGTTACCGAAGCACTATACCATATGCAAAAAACTAGACAACTCCCCTGTTATATTATAAGATGGTGATGTTATTAAATTTTAATTTTGATATCGCTTTTTCCGAACTGATGGTGACTTTCAAACTTATGAAATATATTGCTATTAAGTTAGAAATTTGGACTCATACGTTGTTATATTCACAATAGTTCGCAAATGGCGGATATTATCCGCATATGTCACTCAAATTAGTCGCATTATACCTTTCCATCGCGGGAATATTGGGTATCGCAATAGGTTACTATTTGCGCCTCATTATTTCTCTTGGCAAAAAAGGTTCGATGGAATTAGAGATAAAAGAGATGCTTCTTGCCGCCAAAGAAGAAGCAAAGAAAATTACTGCTGATGCAGAAACAAAAGCTACAAAACTGCATGATGAGGTTAGGGCAGAGATTAAAGAAAAAGAAGATAAAATCCACCAAACAGAAGATAGGTTGATGAAAAGAGAAGATTTTCTTGACAAAAGACAATCAGATCTGGATAAAGAAGTCGAGATGATCAAACAGCGCGTGGCCGAAATCAAAGCAATAAGAGAAAAAACCGACAAGTTGGAAGAAGAGCGCAAGGCTGAATTAGAGAAAATAGCCAGATTAACAGCTGAAGAAGCCAAAGAGCAACTGGTTAGCATGGTAGAAAAACAATATTCGGAAGATTTACTCATTAGAATGAATAAGCTTGAATCTCAAGGTGAAGAAATGCTTGAGAAAAAAGCCAAAGATATTTTGGCCATCTCTATCCAGAGACTTGCTTCTTCTGTAGCCCAAGATGTAATGTCTACATCTATTGAAATTCCAAGTGATGATGTAAAAGGCAAGATTATCGGCAAGGAAGGCAGAAATATCAAGGCTTTTGAAAGGATAACCGGCGTAGAAGTTATGGTTGACGATACACCAGGATCTATCACAATCTCTTCATTTGACCCTGTTAGACGCCATGTGGCCAGAGTCGCTCTAGAAGAATTGATCAAAGATGGCCGTATTCAACCAGCAAAGATTGAACAGGTAGTAGAAAAAGCTAAACAAGAAATAAACAAAACCATAAAAGAAAAGGGTGAACAGGCTGCCTATGACTGCGGAGTCATCGGCTTGGACCCAAGAATATTGTTAATCCTTGGCCGTTTGCACTTCCGAACCAGTTATGGTCAAAATGTTTTACAACACTCAGTCGAAATGGCTCATATTGCAGGAATGATAGCCGAGGAATTGGGTGCCAACGTTCAAGTAGCCAAAGCTGGTGCCCTATTACATGACTTAGGCAAAGCCTTGGACCACGAGGTGGCAGGAACTCATGTGGAGATTGGCCGCAGAATATTACAAAAGTTTGGTGCTTCGGAAGAGATTATCAAAGCAATGCAAGCTCACCATGAAGAATATCCTTATGAGACAATAGAATCTCGTATTGTCCAAACAGCTGATGCGATATCTGGTGCTAGACCTGGAGCCAGAAGAGACAATATCGAAAACTATCTCAAAAGATTGGGTGATCTAGAAGCTTTGGCCAATTCTTTCCCAGGAATAGAAAAATCTTATGCTTTGCAAGCTGGTAGAGAGATCAGAATTTTCGTCAAACCAGAAGAAATCGGCGATGTTGAAGCCAAGATTTTGGCTAGAGATATAGCCCTAAAAATCGAAAAAGATCTCAAATATCCAGGTGAAATCAAGGTTATAGTAATCCGTGAAACAAGAACAATGGAGTTTGCTAGGTAATTGACTCAACAACATAGATATCAAAATGCTTTGCAATAAATAAGAGAGCATTTTGATTTTTATATGAAATAATAAAAATTACTTATCAACAAATGTCAATCTTGATATTCTATTGCTTAAAATACGGCTTACTATATAATTACAGCCATGGATCAAGACTCGTCCTGCTCTCCCCTCGGAGACAGCGGTGCGGGGCGAGACCAATTAGTTAGTCATTAATAAATAATAAAAATAACTATGAACAAAGCAAGTATTGTTGATGCAGTTCACGCCGTCTTGGGCGGAACTAGAGTTCAAGCAGAACAAGCAGTAGAAACTATGATTAACGCAGTTATTGATGCCCTAAAGAAAGGCGACGAAGTTTCGATTGCTGGTCTCGGTATCTTCTCAGTCAAACAGCGCGCCGCTCGTGAAGCACGCAACCCTCGCACCGGCGAAGCTATCAAAGTCCCTGCTATGAAGGTTCCTAAGTTCCGCGCGGCAAAGGCTTTGAAGGACGCAGTCAAATAGTAATTAGTTATTGCTTATATACGTAAACAAAAAACCCTGCGCATCGTCGAAGGGTTTTTTGTTTTGTATTAAATAGGATAGAGATTAACTTACAACATTATTTACCAATAATAGATTTTATCGACTCTGCATTCAAAGTATAGGCTCTGATAAACGAATCATCGACATGGGCATAGAGAATACCTTCTCCTTGACCTGTCTCTACAAATTGACTAGCAAATGTAATAGTCTTCGCTTCTGTATCTTGGATAAATGGTTCCGGCGAAACCCAATCAATTTTTCCTTTTTCATAATCATAAACAAATAAGCCTATAGAAAAAGTTCCGTATTTTATTTCTTTACCTATTCTTTTGTTGGCTTCTCTTCCATTCATAACACCTACCAATTTACCGTCTCCTATATCAATAAAATTCTTGGAGAAAATAGGACCCGGAGAAGCGTGACCACCAATCCACGGTATTTTGTTTTCTTTAGGATGAAAAACAATATCACCAAATATCCATGGTTTTCCCATATCTTCGGCAATTGCGACTCTAACAATCGAATATGTGAAATCTCTTTCTTTTTTACTAGATTCAACCAAATTCAGACGAACACCATTTTTATTCACAGGAACTATAGATAATTCCTTGGCGCCACCAATAGAATCTGCAATAAGAATTGGTGCGGTCATTTCCAATGAATCCAAATTTTTGCCAACTGCATGACCAAGGTGAATTCTTGTATTGTCATGATCTACTTTGTCTATAAGTAGAAGTGTAAAATAAAGATGTAATAGATCATTTTTCTCATCAATCCAAATATCCGGGTCTTCTAATCCGATAAAATCCAAATTACCTTTAATACTACTAACTACTTCAGATTCATTTCTTATAATTAACTTCTCACCTATTTTGAAACTACCTTCTGATATTTCTTTGACTTTATGCAATTCGCTTCTATCAACATAACCACTTACAGAAACATCCCCTTCTCTGCTTGTAATACAACGAACCACGCCTTCTTTGTATGATGTTCTGGGATCAAGAGCTATAGCCATTACATGAGTAAACTTTGAATCTGTAGTTATTACCTTATTTTTATGTTGGGTGTATGGGGTTTTCATCTTCGGTGCGAGATGCGGGAGTCGAACCCGCGACATCTGTTTGGAAAACAGATATTTTACCGTTAAACTAATCTCGCGATGTCTGGTCAATAGCAAAATCTATACTAGCAATTATTTTTCTTTGCAACAAGACTCCAAAGTTTTTATTACCCTTACCGACAATACCTAAAGGAGCCGTGCCATAAGGTAAAGCGCCCTTCCTGTTTATCTTCTTGTTAGTCCGTATATCAACATGAGAGGATTGGAAAAAAACTTTTTTGATATTCAAATAATTTGCCCAGAAATTAATTGCATTAACCTCATCAT
>CAYQCS010000027.1:0-6944 GCA_964416105.1 uncultured Candidatus Saccharibacteria bacterium | reverse complement strand
TTAATTGATATTTCTCCACCACTCGCTAACCGGCGCCTTCTTTATTATTTCTATAATCCGATCCAAGGAATCTGTAATCTCAAAAAGGTTAAGGTGCTCTTCACTAAGAGCGTGGTACTCATTCAAAGCATGATCTTTCAAAAAATTCCTCAAATGACTCCAATAATTTGAGTCATAAAGAATGACTGGTACTCTTGGGACTTTATCTCCTTGAATCAAGGTCAGAATATTGAATAATTCATCTAGCGTACCGAAGCCGCCAGGAAAAAATACACATGCTTCGGCAGCAAAGACAAGCATTGTTTTTCTAGAAAAGAAGTAAGCAAATTTCATCGAATGAGTGGCATAAGCGTTCGTCACTCTTTCGTGAGGTAAGCTAATATTGAAGCCAAGCGATATTCCTCCAGCTTCGAAAGCACCTTTGTTCCCCGCTTCCATGATACCTGGACCACCACCAGTCGCAACAGCGTAGTTCAATTCTCTGACAATACGACCAGCCAGCTCCTCAGCCTTTTTGTAATGCTCTTCTTCTGGTCTAGCTTGAGAAGAACCAAAAATGGTCACCGATTTGGGATATCTCTTTAGGAACTCAAAACCCTCGTCAAATTCGTGGTTGATCCTTTCTAAATGCCTTTTTATTTCGTCGGAATGGATATCGTTTCTCGATAGCCGTGATTGTTCGTTTTCATTTGTCATGATGGAAGTATTATAGCAGTAAATAGCCACTAGTAACTAGCCAACAGCCACTAGTTTCTATGCGATTACTAGTGACTATTTACTAGTGGCTAACCACTAAAAGAAAACACCCCGCAGAACGGGATGTTTTCTTTTAAGACGCGTGGCCTATTATGCCTTTGGTCTAGCTTCTGAAACAACGATCTTGCGACCATCGAGTTCAGAATTGTTGAGTTTCTCGA
The DNA here is from genome assembly GCA_964416105.1 of uncultured Candidatus Saccharibacteria bacterium. Lineage (GTDB taxonomy): Bacteria > Patescibacteriota > Minisyncoccia > Phycocordibacterales > PALSA-1337 > C7867-002. The sequence continues at coordinate 6,027 of CAYQCS010000027.1, read as the reverse complement.
TCGCAGTAGTGGCATCTGCATCAGAGGCCATTTCTACGAAACCGAAACCCTTGGATCGGCCGGACATCTTGTCCATAATAACATTAGCCGATTCAACTTGACCAACTTGCTCGAAGTGAGCTTTAAGGGTCTGATCAGTAGTACCCCAGGCAATACTGCCTACGAAAAGTCTTTTTGACATTTCTTTAATACCCGCACAACGAATCACTTACTTAGTAACGCGCTAGCGGAGCTCTCGTACATTATTGCTAACGCGTAAGTGACGAGAATACTTACACAGGTGAATATTAACATATACTGATTGGGAAAGCAAGAGATTATCTGTTCCCGATGTCAGACATCGGGAACCGTGGAGTTTCCCCGAAGTCTGACATCGGGAGACGATTTTATCCTTTTTTGAAACTTTTTTTATCAGGATTTCATCTCGCTTTGATATACTAGCTTTCCCGATGTCAGACATCGGGAGACTACACTATGATCTATCACCATATCTACAATCGCGGTGCACATAAAGTCCCTATCTTCAATGATAGGTCAGATTATTGGCGAATGCTTAGACTTTTGTATATAGCCAACTGTTCTAAACCATTCAACATTAGAGATATTGGCGAGAGCAAAATATTTGATGTTGAAAGAGAAGATAAACTGGTAGATATTGTGGCTTATTGCCTAATGCCAAATCATATACATATCGCGCTTTCAGAAACTCTCCCTATGTCTGACATCGGGGATCGAATGTCTGACATAGGGAAAGCCTCCAATATCACCAAATTCATGCGCAAAGTATGTACTGGTTATTCTAATTATTTCAACCTTAAATATATACACTCTGGAACCATCTGGCAGAATTCATATAAAGAAAAACTATTCGATAAAAAAGACCTAGGTATTCTAGTCCCCTATGTACACCTGAATCCTTATGGAATCAAAGAACCAGATATGACCAAAGAAGCTAGAAAAGAACATCCGGAAGAAGCTTGGGCGTACTCGAAAGAATACGAATTCTCTAGTCTTAAAGATTATCTAGGAGAAGATAGGATCCAGAAGAATATACTATCGTTTCCGCTTCCGGATCTTCCCTATGTCTGACATCGGGGATCGAGAGCTTTTCCCGATGTCAGACATAGGAAATAAGAAAAGTTCCTGCTCTATTACCTCCCCATGTTATATAGCTGTTTGACTTCCGAAGCCGACAGCGCGCGGTTGTATATGCGGACGTCGTCGATTTTAACGTCAATCCATCTTCCATAAACTAGAGATCGCCCAATTACAAGCTTGTCCGCACTATCATCAACCGCTGTACCTGAAGGTGTTAAATATTCTGTAACAACCTGAGCTACACCATTTACATACCAAGTTGGATCATTACTAGAAGAACTTCTGTCATAAACAATTAATATATGATACCAACGATTTAACCCGATTGCACTCATGGGTATTGACCATCGACCAACTGCAGTACTAAAATTTTGTCCAAAAATATAACGGGAATTAGAAGGATCTGAAGCAAAAAAAGTCTTATCTCCTTTATTTAGATAATGCGATCCGACAGGATCTGTTGCAAAATATTTATTATTATATAACCAAAAACTAATAGTGCGACTACTGATATTATTCAGACTCGAACCATTTCCCAAATCAACATAATCATTCACCCCATCAAACTTCAACGCCTGCCCCAACTTCCCCGCTACTTTTGCAGATGATGTAGAGGTGAATCCTTGCATATATCCAGTATTTCCATTACCGCTCTTGTCTACCACATTGTTTACGATATCTGCTCCATCAAACGTCCACCAGCCAACTAGACCAGATTTCAAAGTGTCACCACCAGCGTTGGTTGGTTGGGTATTAAGCTTAACTCCTCCTTCGTTGTATAGCTGTTTGATTTCCGAAGCGGAGAGCGCGCGGTTGTATACTCGAATATCATCAGTAACACCGTTAAAATAATCAGAGGTTGGTCGACGACCAATATTAAAAGACCCGGCTGTAACATTAGGAGTACTATCAGAACCTTCAACTGCCCCAGCCACTTCAACACCATTAACATAAATTTTTGTTGTATTGGAAATCAAACCTGGAGTCTTAATTAAGACTACATGATACCATACATACTTAGACAGAGATGATGTTGCTCTAAAACGATTGATATAAAAATCAAAAGAGGGTTTATTATCTTTTACAGTAAATATCAGTCCGCGATCTGTACCTGAAGTAGAAGTCAAATCTATAACCGCTGGAAAATTACCAGAATTATCCCCCAAGAACTTAACCCAAGCAGATACTGAGACAGTAACATCGCCGCTAAAACCTAAATTAGTTCCTGTAATATAATCATCCACCCCATCAAACTTCAAGGCTTGCCCCAACTTCCCCGCCACTTTGGCTGATGATGTTGCCATATTAACCATGTAACCAGTGTTACCATTACCGCTCTTGTCTACCACATTGTTTACGATATCTGCTCCATCAAACGTCCACCAGCCAACTAGACCAGATTTCAAAGTGTCACCACCAGCGTTGGTTGGTTGGGTATTAAGCTTAACTCCTCCTTCGTTGTATAGCTGTTTGATTTCCGAAGCGGAGAGCGCGCGGTTGTATATGCGGACGTCGTCTATAGAGCCCAAGAAGTACGAACCACCGACTCTACCCAAAACTAGATTAGTCGCAACAATATTGTCAGTGGATGTTATTACTACATGTCGCCATTTATTATTAGCTATATTACTAGTAATTTCCTTGACTGATATAGCATCGACATCAAAGCCTCCAGCGCCAATATTAGCTTCTTTGTGGATTGTAAAAATAGGATACTGATTTGAGGCTGTAACAATTGGAGTTGAAAAATATTTCCATGAAGCAGAAGCAGTTATATATTTACCGTAAGCACTATTGGTCATATAATTGTAATTATCAGTCGATGCAGGTTGAAGAAGAGAACTGCCAGTGATACCGAATGTCTTATACCACATGGAGTTGACATACATTTTATTGGCAGTCGTCACATTAGAATCAGATCTAAATCTATCCCAATTGGCGTTTGATGCAATCGAAAATCTTAAGAACCCTGTACTTCCATCTCCAGAAGAAGAATTTTGCCAAGAAATGGTAGAAGCCCAACCAGCAGTCCAACCAGTAATATTAGAATCAAAATTACCATTAACAATTAGCTCTGAACCAAGTTGGTTTGTAGCTATGCCATCTATATATGTTGTAACATTACTCATTCCCATTGGAATACTATTGTTGTAAACATACGAATTATCTGTTGTCCCATCGTACATATTCATTGTGTAACGACCACTTGTACCTGTTTTTATCCAATAAGATATTGTTTTAACATTACCTAAATTACCAATTTTTACATAATCATCCACCCCATCAAACTTCAAGGCCTGTCCCAACTTCCCCACCACTTTGGCTGATGATGTTGCCATATTAACCATGTAACCAGTGTTACCATTACCGCTCTTGTCTGCTACATTAGAAACTAGGTCTTCACCATCGAACGTCCACCAACCTACGAGACCACTATTTAGAGTATCGCCACCAGCGTTATTAACAGGTCGAGCATTGATACCTACGGCATAGGAATACTGAGTAAAAGCTAGAAATACCAACAGGGTGAATACACAGGCCATATCTATCCCCTGGGATGTGACACATCCCAGTAAAATTTTTGCTATTGACTTTGTTTTTTGAAAATCTTTTATCATATTTTTATGGGGTTACATTAGTTGAACCAGACGACTCTGTACTTGCTGGCGCGCTCGTTGCTTCGGTAGGTCCAGAAGAGCTAGCTCCTTGTTCAGAACTTGTTGTATTTTGTTCACTAGAATTAGAAGCTGATTGATTACCTGAATCTGGACTATTGGCTGGAGTAGATTCTACTGGCACGCCCGGGTCAACAACGGGATTCTCTTGGCCACTTACTGTTGGAGGATTAGTACTTGAAGGTGTGGCAGTTGGACTTACTTCTGGATTAAGTGGCTCTGTTCCGGTAGTTGAACCTGATGACGAAGAGGTAGCGTTTTCGGTTGGGATCACTAATTCAGGGGTAGAAGTTGAGAGAGAGTTAGAAACTTCTGAAGACGAACTAGAGGTTGCAATAGAAGTCGAAGTCGTAGTACTTGTATTTGTAGTGTCCGCATTCGTGGCCTTATTCGTAGTGCCTGCATTCGTAGCAGAATTCGTAGCATTCGTGGCCTCATTCGTAGTGTCTTTACAAGTACCCATCACTTTATTCCATTCACCATTCTTGATAGTAACACACCATACAGAACCAGTACTCTGATCTATTATCTCCATTCCCTTGGAAATAGCGACTGTCTCGGCTTCAACGCGTCCAAGATATGCAACCTTAGCGGTAAATCTATCGACAACCCATTCACCGGCAGAAGCAACGAGATCTTTGACAGCTTTAGCTATTATTTCTACAAAAGAAGAGTTGGAAGAAATAGTATTTACTGTTGAAGAAGAGACTTGGGTGATAAATTCTGTACTTGAAGCCAAAGCAATTGATGTTGAAGCAATTATCGAGTCAAGATTTAAGGTACTAGAAGCAATAAGAGCGTCTACTTTTAGATCCAAGGCAACAATTGCATCTGCTATAGACTGAACTGAACTTGATGTATCTTTTATCAAGCCCTCCGACAAACTCATTATACCAGCCTGTAATTCTGCTGTGCTAGAAGCAAGGAGTTTCTTATTTGATGTCAATTCTTCTTCTAACTGATCTAATCTAACAGACTTGAATGTATTATCAGTACTTGAAGACATAGAGAGTGCATTGGCTATCTCTTGAGTAGATTTGACCAAGACAGCCGTCATATCTTCATAACGAACACCTCTTGGCAAATTGTCTTGATCCATAACTACCAATCTAGGATCAACACTTTGAATATCTTCAGCAATAAAGCCTACTCTTTCTTCATCATTACCATAAATATACTTGAATGCAGAAGGCTTCAGTGCCAAAACTGTACTTAAGCCACCAACATTATCATTTATATCTTTCTTAAATCTCAAAGAAGAAACCGTACATGTCTGCGCCCCTGTATTGACTTGAACTTCTCCTCCAGCACTAAGACAAAGCGCGCTTCCACTTACAGTTTCGGCTGTCAGACCAGACATAGCGACAGTGCCAGTCACCGACAATGTCCTCCATGGCGAGGTGGTACCGATACCGACATTACCTGCATCTTGAATCATAAATCTTGTCGTTGAAGCAACATCAGCTACAGCAAAAGCCCAACTAGTTGCACTTGTTGTTGAACCATTAACAGATAAAGTAGCAAATGGTGTTGTGGAACCAATGCCAACCCGAAGATTTCGCGAAGCACCAGAACCGTTGGATTCACCATAAACAGTTAGAACTTCGGTAGAACCAACGCTTGCCGAATAAGCTTGAGGAGTACCTGCGGCGGCCGAACTTATCGGCAAATCAATCCAAGAAATAACGCCAGCATCAGTATCAAAATTCATGGCACCACTTACAGACAAACCGTTGGCAGAAGTTATACCACTTGAATAATCATATATGAAACTACCCTGTCCAACATTAAGACCACCAGCAATCGTCGAAGTAGCAGTCGTCGATGTTGCATGGAAATATTCTGCAACAACTGGACCGACAACCGAGAGTTTGGCATATGGGGAAGATGTTCCTATTCCCAATCTTGTATTTGTATTATTCCAGAATAAATTGGAGTTGTTTTGATTCATGTATCCCCCAGCACCAAAAAATGGGATAGAACCAGAAGTCATTGAAGTGTTAGCAAAGTTAAGGGTGCTTAAAGGTCCCGCAAAAGTCGAAGTAGCGGTAGATGAAGTCGCGGTGTAAGCAGCCGCAGTCGGTGTACCAGTAGCAGTTACTGCAGAAGCACTTGTCCAAGCAGTCAACATACCTGCTGTACCACCACTCAAAGATCCACCTCCACATCCAGTACCAGTACATGTTCCATTGATCTCGATATTTCCATTGAATATATTAACTCCACTCCAAGTATTATTATCTCCAAGTAAAGT
>CAYQCS010000026.1:0-7079 GCA_964416105.1 uncultured Candidatus Saccharibacteria bacterium | reverse complement strand
TGTACGATGGGTCAAAATAGACCACATCCTCATAGCGATCCTTCGGTATCATTGCAAGGATATCTTGAACATCTGAGCCGTGAGGATCTATGAAGCAGACACCTTCGCCATTGACTATATCCTGCGCAATCATATTCTTGAGCAAAGTGGTTTTACCGGTACCAGTCTGGCCGATCACATAGAAGTGTCGTAGACGATCCTCTGGAGTTATGAAGACTTTGGTCTCAACACCTCGATCTTTGTTCATTCCAAGAATAATCCCTTCTTTTGCCAATTCCAGAGGAGCGGGAGCGCTACCAGCTTTTGCAACTTTGAGATGAGGGGAGGATTTGAGTACAGTCGACGGAAAATGAATAAGCGAAGTTAATTCATGGACATTCAGAGGTAAACGAGTTGAGCTATCATAAAGACGAAAAGAAAAGTTGTACAAAAGGTCGCGCAAAGCAGATCTGGTCACTCTTTCAAAATTTAATTTATTGCCACTAGTATTTTCAAACTGATTGAAAGCTGACTCTATATCTTGAAGGATCTGATTGGCAATTATCTCATTTTCAGCCGAAGCAACCAAGCGAAAATTAACTGAAACGGTTGGAAAACTCAGCTTGGCTTTTATTTCTTCTACGGCAATTTGGTCAACATTTTGAGCCGCTTCTTTCTTTTTGGCATCAAGTTTATCTTTTTCTTCTTTGGACATAGTCAGCGAACCGATGCCTTTGAAAAAGGAGTCAACATATTTCAACACTCCTTCATCGTTCTTTTCTATCGCTACCGAAATCTTCTCCCCCTTCAAGATATCATCCAAAGTCTTCTTATAGCGTTTATTGTATTTATCGCCTTCAGGCTTGATCAATATTTGGATAGCGGCGCCCTCGCCATGAGTTTTTATTTTAGAAAAACTATTGAGAATACTATTTAGAGGGTCATGGTCAAATTTGTCATAAGTCTTAATCGGCCAAATTGAACTCTTGGCTTGTCTAGCGAAAGAGCCAACAGTAATACCTTTTTCATTGAAGATATTATAATCATCTTTTTTCTCAACGATTTTGGCATTATGGAAAACAGCCAAGATATGCTTTTCAAATATACTTTTTTTATTGTCTGGTACAGCAACATTGAAGGAGAACTCATCGCTATGATTGGATACGGCTAGTTCTATAGTGAAATAACCTGCTCCAGACTTGTCGTCGACCGAAAACATTCCTGAATAAAACTGCTCCATTTTGGAAATAACCTCCTTGAGCGAATGCTCTTTTTCCTCTTCAGTCTTTTCTGGCAAAGTAACCTCAAAAAGAGTCATATGCAAAGCTTTGAACTCTGGCGCCTTTTCATTCATGCCTTGAATAGGAAAGCCGGCTTTGAGATATTGAACCAAAAATCTTTCAAAGTCGTCTTGGATATGCGGATCATTCATCTTTTCGATAACATTCAAGACATTTTTGATACCGTGGCTTTGCATCATGCCAAGCAATTCTGAAACTTTATCATCGTGTTCTTCGGGAGAAAGCTCCAGAACAATGGCTTCGGATCTTTCTTCTGGAATAGCAAAATCTGGGTTCAAAACTTGATGTGACGGCGCTTGTTTGTATTCATTGATAGTTTGTCGGATTATTTGCTCCTTATGCTCTTGTGTCAATTCGTTCTTATTTTCAGCCAAAGCAACCATCTCTTTTTCCTTTTTAGCCAAGCGCTCGCGCAAGAAAGCGATTTCTTCTTGAGTGTTTTTCAAATGAGATGATTCGTAAGATGGGGCGAAGGTATTCATAGGGTAAATTATATGATATATAGACTGGTTTTCAAAGCTAATACATGATTTTTACACCCTAGACAAAACAATAGATATCTTGTACCTTATAATTAGAAGGAGGTTGTATGGACTCAAAACATCAACAACTAAGAAGCGCATTGTCAATCTTGAAGATTGCTCTTGAGTGGCATGAAGGAGTCATTAAAGCCACCAAAAGTCAAATCGGTAAAATTCAACAGAGTTGTGGCCATCCTATTGATGAAAGAGAATCTCTGCCAGGTGATCCAACAGTTGAAGGTGATATGGTTGAGGAGGAGTATCGTTGCAAGGTCTGTGGGGCCATCATTACCATGAAAGGAAAACGGCAACTGACCCTGTTGTGAATAGTGACACGTTGGGTCCGAACAATCCAGTAAGTATCAACGAATAGTCGTTCTGCTTGTTGGATACACAAATGCGACTAGCCAATAGGCGGTCGTATTTTCTATTACAAATATAAAAATAGACAAAACCACAAAAGATTGGTAGCTTGATTTTGGAGAACTTTAACATATGAACAAAGAAATCACTCCGGAAGAGATTCGACAGAAAATTCTTAGTTTCCGTGCGCAAATCCAACAATGTCAACAAGACATCTCTGGATATGCTTTGGAGATAAAAAGATTACAGAACCTGTGTCCACATAATGATAAAATCGAAATCCCCGATGGATACACAGTCATCAACAGCAAGACAGTGCACCCACTTTACCGTTGCCATGATTGCGAAGCAATTATTACTCCGAAAGGAGAAGTAGTTCCGGAGCCAGAGGAGAATAGCAAGTAAGCACATCTAAACTAGAACAAAGATAACCATGAGACCTCACCTTAAGCCAGAACAAATTGCTTTGAGAAGAACGACTCAGACAGCAGTTGACGCCCTATTCACAATACTCAGAGGAGCCGAGGGATTGGTACGCCAGCTTCAAGAAGCTATTGAAATAATTCAAGCGACATGCCCTCACCCAACAAGAATCGGCAACAGCAAAAAATCGATTTGTCGACTCTGTGGCAAAAAAATGCCTAAGGCCAAGAAAAAGAAGAGACAGAAAAAATAGAGGGTAAAACCTCTCACGAAGACCGTGCTCGCCAGGTGCAAGCGCGATCTCTTTTTTTATAGATTTAGTAACAATAGCGATTGATGTAAAAACGGACAGGTGGTATATTCAGAGCGGACGGCACAGAAACTTCCTGACAAAAAAGTTATGAAGAAGACACCACGCACACCGCGTAAATCAACACGGCGTAATGGGCTTGATCATCAGGTTGATTTCAAGAAAGAAGGGGCTAGACAACTTTCCTTACGAGACATTTCAGATATCCTTCCCGGAACGAATGAGCGTTGGACTCCGCCTCCTTATGAGGAGGACAAGAAGGCAAAAGGTTCACTTTTCCATATGTGACGATACATATGAGAAAAAAGGTATGCAAACAAGGGAGCTTTTACGCTCCCTTGCTTTTTTGTAGCTTTCTACCCAAAGCAAAACCAATCAGCAAGAATACCACTGCCGTTATTGAAACGACTATCGTTGGATTGAATTTATTCCAGCTTGTTTCGGAACTAGACGAAATATCTACAGGCTTGTCTTCTAATGCAACATCATTTTCGCTATACGCAACCAAATCTCCTCTATAGATTTCCGGCCCTCCATAACCATGATAGTAACCATCTATTGATCTGAAATCGATGCCATTTACTACATACATAACTTCTTCTACATATCCACCTTCAAAACAATTACCTATTCTGGATATGACTAAAACTAGTTTATCTGAATTCGGAATATTATAGCCCCTGAAAACATTTGGTTGATCTTTATAGCAACCAATAAAATCTAACTCCCCTTTCTTATTGCCACCCTGATAGATATAAGCCCTGAATTCAGAGCTTTTGTTATATTCGTCGTATTTATGCTCTTTAATATATTCAACAGCAATAGAAATGTCATTGGCTTTAAGGTCAATAGCGGAAAGATATTCCGAACCAGCAAAGACATTCTCTACTGCTTGTGAATATTTTCCTTGATCAAAACGATATTTCTGATCATAAAAATTCTTTTCAATAAAATCACAAGAGATGACTGATTCAGATTTTCCATCGGTTAGATCAAGTTTATATACTACAGGCATGCAACCTCTCCCACCACCGTCCTCAACAAGATAAAAAACTTCTTTCTTGCTGGCATTATAGGAAATCCTGTCTATATAGCTTGGACCACCAACCGTGGCAAGGGTACTATTATAGAAAAATAATCCACTACCAATAACTGAAGTAGCAACTAGAATAATAGTCAATGCAGGTCTCCCAAATAAACCATATCCTCGGTGAGTTCTAAGATGAGCAGATAAGTCAAAGACGCTCTTCAAAATAACCAGGGTCAAGACTACCCCTATTGGATTACCAATCATAATAGATAATAAACCACCAACGAGTATCGTTGTGTGCATGATCATCACTCTTCCATAAGGTTCTACCATAAGTTCTAGAGCATGTTTCTTTTTGTACTCTTTTTTGCCTATATAATTCAACAGAAAAGAAATACCATGACTAACAAATAAAGAAATGAAGCCAAAAAGAAAACTTTGGTTTATAAGATAGTCTACCAACACAGGCAAAGATACATTCGATAATGTGCCGAAAGAATGATTGTTCGAAAAAGCAAAAAGGCCGATGACGAACATACCGTGGAAAGCGGTAAACATGCCATAATGGAAGATGAAGAAAGGTACGGCGAAAAATTTAGAGATAAGGTTAATCAAGCGATTCTTCTTCCTTTGTTCTGAGTTATAATAAATTTCTTTATTCTCAACAGAAACAACCTTCGAAGCCGAAGCGGTTGAGAAAATTATTCTTAGGATATAAAAGAAGCCAATAGCTATATTTTCAAGCCAAAAGAATACCAAAACATCACTCAAATCCCAATTTCCAAAGATTAAACTAGAAAAAGGTATGAAGTTTACCAACACAACCGATATCGCTGGTAACATCGACAAGAGACCTCTTTGCTTTGCTTGCATGTGTTAATGATATAACTAAATTGTATTTTAGACCAATAGTCCACAATTTTGCTTGACTTTTTCACCCCAATCGCTTAGTATACTGAGTGTCATTCGCAAACCGTCACGCTTCGTGGCGGTTTGTATTTTATAACTCTTTTCGGATCTTCATTTTCCAACTGTCTATATTGATAAGATCAATTGTTCCTTGTTTATGTTTCTTGATAATATCTTTCAATCTAGTTGATAAACGCTTGGTATTTAGACCAGGCTTTTTGATCCCAGCATTTGACGAGACGATATAAACTTTCGTACCTTTTTCTACAATCCTATCAACTAGATAATCAAAATCTCCGTCGCCAGTAAATATTAGGAATTCTTTGTCAGGACCAGCTTCTTCCATAGCATCTACTGTCAAATCAACATCGCAATTAGATTTACGGTTATAGCCCATATCTACAACCTCGGCATTTTCCTTGCCACACGCGACACACTTTATCGAGATCTTCTTATCAGTTTTCTTGTATGAAAATACTGTCCTGGTTTTGACAATACAACCAACCTTCCTTAGCGATTCAAACTCCTTACTAGTCTCTTCATCACCTTCGTCTATACCAGAATAATAAAACACTTTCTCGCATTTCCATTTGTACTTGAGATGTGTATATAGTTTATACCAATCAATCAGAAAACCGAGCAACTTGCAAGCAGTGCTTGCGGTGTTTTGAATATCAACAAAAGCATAGCGTCTTTTTGATTTTATGATTTGCATAAGTGGTAACACATCATACCATTAGATGTAAAAAATAATAAAAGAAAAAACCTATTTTTTAATGATATAACTAAATCGTATTTTGGACTATGTTATTTCGTTCTTTATCCTTAGCTCTCCAATTCATCTCAAAAGAAATTGAATGCTTACCTCGAATATTCCACTTAGAAAATCTGAAACAAAAAAACTGAAATTTATTCTCAGCGATTCTTCCAAGGCCGAATCTGTTTAAAGTAAGTTCGATATCTATGACCATTATTTCATTTAAAAATTTGCCGATAAACGCTGATAATGCTTGAGTTGCTTTTGCGGACTTCGTCCGCCGTAGCTCGCCACTTCGGCGACCGAAGGCGGAGGGTAAGGGATTCGAAGCTTACAGCTTCAGTACAGTCTTCGCGTTCTTCGTCGTCCCTCGCAAAGCTCGGAACTCCTCAGAACATGCTCAGACTCTTCGAATCCCTTACGCGACGCGCGCAGGCGCGTCGCTACCCTCTCGCAAAATATATTCCACCTCGCTACGCTCGGTGTCATTATTTTGCGGCAGTTTTTACTTGAAGTTCGAACTTATTTCGCCGAGAATCCCGAAAATTAGGAAGTCAGGCGGCACGGCAGGAGGGGTGTGGGGAGGAATGCCGTGCCGCCTTCCTACTGTTTCTTTTTTTCCGTCATGCCCTTGTGGTGCTCGGACGGATGCGGAACTCTTGTGTGGGGCGAGCTGTTTCCGCACCGTCCTCGCGGATTTATACAAAAGAAAAATAATTTGTTGAAATTCGAAGCGGTCCACTTCCGCTTCAATAGAGTCTGTGGCGCATTTCCACCATTTGAGCCACAAGCATATTCTAACGTAAGAATTGATATTTGGCATCGCGTGGTGAACCCACGCGAGTAATTCTTCCTTGTTGAACTAACTTTACCAAATACCTCGTTGCAGTTGCATCAGATACTCTCAATAATTTCTGAACATCATCGTTGGCGATTTTTCCTTTCTTTTGTGCTAGCTGGATCAGCTTTTCTAGTTTTTTCTGTTTGTTGAATTGAATTTTAGTTTGAGCCCTAATGAGCAGACTCTTGATGAAACCACGTTCATCTTGTTGCGCCAGCGGTTGAGTTTGTGGGGTATCCGATGTCAGTGGCGCTGGCGCAGACTCATCACGCGTAGCCTGAATTGGTTCAGGAATAGATTCTTCGGTAACTTCAGGTTCTTTCGACGGCTCTACTTGAGTGTTTACTGACTCATTTACTACTCCATTTTGATCTTCCACAGGAACAGGGGTAAAAGCGTCCCTAGGGGCTTCTGGGGCCATAGGGGGCAGTTCGGTAGGGTTAAAGTCTGTTGATGGAATAGGTGGCTCTACTGTAGGCACTTCAGGGCTTTGTGGGGATTCTTGTTGTGGAGTTACATCCTTGTTTTGATCATCTGACATAGTTTTCGTTACTTCATTCCCTCCACCACCTTCCTCGTCACTAGTCCGAAGAATCCAACTGCAGGTGTGATGCCTTGAGCAGTTTGGAATTTGATAAGAGCAGA
>CAYQCS010000025.1:0-7224 GCA_964416105.1 uncultured Candidatus Saccharibacteria bacterium | reverse complement strand
AAAGACATACTAAAACTTTCAGAACTGATAAAAGATGGTGCAGGATATTGGTCTTATGCCAATTCCAAAGAAAAAGAAGAAATTATGCGTGTAATTTTTTCAGAACTTTATTTATCCGAAAATACCTTGCAATTCAAGGTCAAAAAAGGATTCACACCCTTTCAAACGAGACTTCTTGTTGTGGGTGACCCTACCGGGACTCGAACCCGGATTACAGCCTTGAGAAGGCCGTGTCCTAACCATTAGACGATAGGGCCCATTGGTTATTGGTTATTGGTATTTGGTTATTTATAGTACTGCATTACCAACAACTAATAACCTACAACTATTAACTATTTCCTCTGCCACTCTCTCTCCTGCCTCACCAGCAGTCTATCGGCTTTCTCTGGTTCTTTCAAGAGCGCTCTCGTTACCCTTTCCATCCTTATGGACTGCGAACCTTTTATGAGAATAATATCGCCAGTCTTGACCAATGCCTCCAAGAACTTCCCTGCCTTGATCGAATCATCAAAAGAATAAATACTGTCTTTGGACATGCCACTGTTTTGGGCTTCTTCGGCGGTAAAGTGAGATCGTGGGCCAACGGTTACAAGAACATTTGCTATTTTGGAGACCATTGCGCCGATCTTGCGGTGTTCCGAAGTAGCATATTTGCCCAATTCCATCATATCTCCCAAGACAGCGATTTTTGATCCAGAAGTTTTCATTTCAGACAAAGTCTTCAGTGCCGACCCCACCGCATCCGGCGAAGAGTTATAAGTATCGTCTATAATAATCGAGCCATTTATTCCTGCAATAATGTTCATTCTACCTTTTGGCGCTTCATATTTAGAAAGAGCGCCAACGATTTCATTCATAGCAAGACCGACAGCAACACCGACAGTTGCACTAGATAGAAGTGGATACATATAAGTCTGACCAATGACATTGTTCACGCCAACTGTCGCTTTTTCATTACCGATTATAAGATCAAAATTAAAACCTTTTGGATTGTTGTCTTCGCCAATAGCAATACCAGAATAAACTCCCCTAACTGAGGCATTTTCATTCAAGCCAAAAGATAAGACCCCTATACTCTTATTTGCAACTCTATCTTTGAGCGACATTACTTTCCCATCATCAGCGTAGAGAATAAGATAACCGTTATCTTTGACTGCTGTAGCAAGATAAGCCTTTTCTTCAAATAATTGTTCTGGTGAATTGAAAAACTCAACATGAACAGGTGTGCTACTTATTTTTGTAATTATAGAAATATCTGTATGAAGCCACTTTGTTATACTTTTAATATCTCCTGGATGATCGGCACCTACTTCCAATACCAGACAATCAGGGTAAGCATTCTTAGAGATGATAACCTTCAAACCCGCAAGAATGTTTCTCAACCAACCTGATACGCTATACCAAGCATTGGGTGCACCGATAACCGTAAGAGGTAGGCCGATCTCACTATTCATGCTCTTTTCGCTTTTTCTAACATATTTAAATTTCAATTTGAGAACTTCATAAACAGCGTCCTTGGTAGAAGTTTTGCCGACACTACCAGTCACAGCCACGATGAAAGGCTTATATTTTGCAATAATCAGACGGGATTCCAAGATCAGAATCGTAACTAAGATCTTTTTTAGTATTTTCATTTATATATTCCTATCAGGTGGAATATTATAGTAGTTTATCAGATATTTGACCAGTTGGTCGAATGGTTCGGTTAACGTTGCCGAAGCGTATTCGGTCCCTTTTGGATAAACCTGATACAAGAAAATCAAGAATTTCGGTTCATACGCAGGGAAATATCCAAAAAATGAATGCAAATATCTATCGCTATAATAACCTCCCTTCGTCAGATCTGGTATCTGCGCCGTCCCCGTCTTGGCCGCAATACTATATCTATCCATCTTTATTGCACCTTTCAGAAGAGACTCATCTACAACTTTAACCAGCATAGAAGTCACATCATCAACAGTTTGCTTTTTCAGATATGGACCCTCTCTGACCAAATCAATCTTGTCGGTAGAACCATCTGTATACTGAATCTCTCTTACTAAATGAGGTCTAATCTTATATCCTCCATTAGCTAAAAATGAAAGGGCTCTAGTTATACTTATCGGAGAAATTGCGATTCCTTGACCAAAAGCGGCAGTAGCTATTTCTACATCTCGACCAGACCTGAGATTACCAACTATTCCAGAAGATTCATTTGGTAAATCTATACCTGTTTTACTACCCAAACCAAAATTAAAAAAATATTTAGAAAACTCCTCTTTACCCACCTCCAAAGCCAAAGTGGCCGCTCCAATGTTCAAAGATTGGGCTAGAATAGATTGCATCGAAGTTTGACCTCTAGCAACTCCATCGTGATTAGATATCTTCTTGCCATTTAAAATCATAGTCCCAGTATCTTCATATTTAGATTCAGGAGTGAAAGCTCCAACATCCAAAGCTGTTGCCATAGTCAAAGGCTTCAAGATTGAGCCCATTTCATAAGCATTTTCGACCAGGCGATTGGATAGTATATGTATATCTTTTATTTTGCTTATATCGTTGGGATCAAAATCTGGCAGAGAAGACATTGCTATAATCTCTCCAGTTAACGGATCGATAATAATCCCTCCGACAGATTCTGGTTTCCAAGTATCGAATATCCCCTCCAAGACTTTGCCGAGATATTTTTGTACCGAAGGCTCTATTGTAGTTACAATATCTCCTTGTTTATTATTACTAAACACTGTTCCTTTGATGTCAGCGAACAATTCAGCAAAAATATTGATACTGGAAGATTGACCTGGACGTTTCAAGACATCTTCGTAATATCTCTCTAGGCCATATTTTCCGGAAATATCGGAAGAGCTTGCATTCTCCCCTAGAATACCTAGCATATGACTTGCTATTGAACCAGCCGGATATATTCTCCAGACTTGTTTACTTATACCAACCCCCTTTATATTGAAATTCTTTATAAACAAAGCCTTTTCTTCACTCACTTTATCTGCCAATTCTTCATAAGAATCATTTTCTTTACTGGCTTTTGAAATAAACTCATCTTCTTTTATATCTAAATATTCTCTTAGAGCTTCATAAGTCATTTTTGGATCTTCTATTTCTCTAGGATTTATGAAAACTCTATAGCCGTTCTTTTGCGTCGCGGCTTGGATTTTTGTACCTTCTTTAGAAGTAAAATAGATGATTCCTCGATCAAAAAAATCTTGGCTGGGTCTTACGTACTGCGAATCGGCTTTTTTGGAATAATCTTCACCTTTTACTATTTGTATTTGATACAAAACAACACAAAGACAAAATGCAATTATTAGAGTTAATGAAAGAATAATTCTAGATCTTTTTTTGAATCTAGAATCCATTTCTATTCGACAGTAAATCGTTAGCAAAACCGAGACCGATACTATTTGAGACGGTTATATAATCACTGACTTGGCCTTTGCTCATACCATACAATGCCAAATTATCTGGTTCAACGTCTTCAGATAAGGCTAAATATTTCGAATCCAAATTATTGATCAGGCTTTGGAGAGCAAGACTTTTCTTTTCAATCTTTTGAATTGAGACTGTACGATTGATAACTGCAAATAGGTTGACTATATATACAAGCACAAAGGCAAAAGCAATAATCAGAAAGAAATAATTGATAGCCCTCAAATTGTTATCTATTATTTTGTAAGTTTTTGCGATTGCTCTTGTCATATTTTTTCAATTATTCTTAGTTTGGCACTTCTCGATCTAGGATTTTCTTCTATCTCTTTTTCGCTCGGTACTATCGGTTTCTTGGTAATTATTAAAGCTTGTTTACTTTTTTCTTTATAAAAATTTTTAACTATTCGATCTTCTCCACTATGAAATGAAATTACCGCCATCCTCCCTCCACTACTCAGACTTTCAAAACCTTTCTGAAGACCCCCCCTTAACGAGCCTAGCTCATCATTTACAGCGATTCTCAAGGCTTGAAATGTTTTGGTCGCCGGATGTATTTTCCCTCTTCGATAGAAACCGGGAACGGACATCTTGACTATTTCTGCCAACTCCCCCGATGTCTCGATCTTTTTCTTTGCTCGATAGACAACAATGTTTCTAGCTATTCTTCGAGCAAAGCGTTCACCTGCATAACCGTACAAAATATTGGCAATCACATCCTCTTCCCAATTATTGACGATATCTTTTGCTGTAAAAATATATTTCTTCGGCTCCCCCATCGTCATAAGCAAAGGCTCATCTTTCAAAAACGAGAAACCTCTGCCAGAATGTTCCAACTCATCAGAAGATATACCGAGATCAAACAGAATTAAGTCTACGGACTTCAAACTATTTCTCTCCAAAACTTTGTCCAAGTTAACAAAGTTTTCATTTTCTAAAATAAGTCGGTCAACTTTGTGAGACAGCTTCTCTTTTGCTCTCGAAATGGCTTGCTCATCTCTATCAAGACCAATTATGTTGATCTTGGACTTGAAGACTTCTGCTATACCAAGTGCATGACCAGCGCCGCCCAAAGTCCCATCCAAGTACCAAATAGATGATGGTAAAGCCTTTTTGTAACCTTCTGTAAGGCTTCGTACGACCTCGTGTAAAAGAACAGATTTGTGAACACTTAGCATGATCAGATCATGCCCGCCTGACCGAGTTTCTCGGCCAAAGCACTAGCTTTACTTTCGACCTCGCGTCTATATGAATTCCAAGTCTCTTCATCCCAGAGTTCTGCGCGATCTTTGACGCCGATAAAGATAACTTTACTCTTCAAATTGGCGCGCTGTCGCAAATACTCTGGCAGAAGCATTCGACCGACTCCGTCAATCTCGACTTCAACCGCTCCTCCGAGGAGGTAGCGGTTGAAACCTCGATTGTCCGCCTGGAGTATCGAGCTTTCTTTCACTGACAAACGCTCAGCTATCTTGTTCCATTCTTTCATCGCAAAGATGAATAGACAGGAATCAAGGCCGGGCGTAATTACCACTTTCCTTCCCATCTCTTTTCTGAACTTTGCAGGAAGAGATAAGCGGTTTTTGTCATCGATAGTGTGAGAGTATTGCCCGATGATCATATGCTTGCGGAAAGAATGGTATTTGAGTGATCCTTCAAAATTTTAAATTATGAGATTCATCACATACCACTTCTTCCCACTTAATGGATATTTTATACCATAATTAACTTCACCGCCAATTTAATCCAGCAAAAAAGTGGATAAGTTGGGGATAAAAAATGTCATTCGCAAGAATGACAAAAAGTAAGATTCAGGATTACGACAAAAAAATACGTGTTCGTAAACTATTACCTCGGACGCATGAGTGGAAACATCTGTACTTCGCGCAGAGGTTTGTTGGCAAGCACGGCAAATAGTCTTTCGCCAAAGCCGTAACCACAAGTCGGCGGCATACCGTGTTCTAGCATCTCTACAAATTCGTAATCAGGCATCATAGCCTCGCTATCACCACCGTCCAAGAGTTTTTTCTGTTCAGCAAAACGCTCCGCTTGATCTATCGGATCATTAAGCTCCGAATATCCTCTACCGATCTCACTACCACCAATTATTGGTTGGAACATTTGTACTGTATCGGTACCCTTTACGCTTTTTGCCAAAGGCGCGATCAGTTTCGGGTGATTTATAAGGAAAGCTGGACCTGCGATATTCTTCCTGCAATATTTCCACAGAGTATCGATCAATCTCTCTCTATTTGCACCTTCGTAGCTAATCTTCAGTTCAGCCAATCTATCTTTGATATCTTGATCATTTGCAATATCGATATCCAACCCAGTCTGTTTGATTATTTCTTCTCTGTAATCAATCTTCTTCCACTCATCATTCAAGTCAAAATTGTGATCCCTGTATGTAAAATTGGTTTTGCCGAAAACTTCCAAAGCTATTTTTCTGTACATCTTTTTCACCAATTCCATACCATCGTTGTAATCTGCATAAGCCATATAAAACTCCATATTGGTGAACTCTTGCAAATGTTCCATGCTCGTCCCCTCATTCCTGTAAACTCTACCAATCTCAAATGTTCTAGGAAAACCGGCTGACATCAGCCTTTTTTGCCACAATTCGCCTACTGATATTCTCAAAAAGACATCGAGATCGAAGTCGTTGTGATGTGTCTTGAATGGTGTCGCTTCTGCCCCACCGGTTGTAACTTCCAAAGTAGGAGTTTCTACTTCTAGAAAACCTTCTTCTTCCAAAAATGTACGGACCACTTTCCAGAATTTGGCTTTTTTGTAGAAAATATCTCGACTTTCTGGTTCCATAATAAAATCCAAATATCTTTTACGGAATTTCTCATCTGGATCGGCTAGACCATGCCATTTTTCTGGTAATGGCAAAATTGCTTTTGAAGCTATTGTCCAAGAATTGACGAGCAAACTCTGTTCACCTCTTTGAGTCAAGAAAAATGTACCAGTAACACTGACTATATCACCAATATCAATTGCTTTGTTGAATAAATCGAAAAGATCGGCCTTTAGAATATCTTTTTTTATCACCGCTTGGAATGTTGCCTTGCCATCGTCTAAGACAATAAACAAAATTGCTCCTTGACCTCTTATAGCCATGATTCGTCCACAGAGAGAAACCTCCTTTTTATTTTTTTCTATATCTTCAAACCCGGCTTTGGCATCAGCCAGACAAAAAGTTCTTGGAACTTTGGCCGGATACGGATCCATTCCTGCCTGTTTCAATAATTCAAGCTTGGCTAAACGAGTAGATTTTAATTCTGCTAAAGATGACATTATTCTATACTTTCTATTGTATAAACGATTTTACCTTTTGGAGCGTTGACAGTGACCTTCTCACCGGTCTTGTGTCCCAAAAGAGCTGTTCCCAAAGGAGACAGGTTTGATATTTTACCCAAAGACATATCGGATTCTTCTGAACCGACCAAAGTGTATATATAAGATTTATTATCTCCTTCTTTTTGGAGTCGGAATGTCGAACCTATAGTGATTACTTCGCCATCACTAGCACCAATCATCACTGAATTCTTGATAATATTTTCAAGACGACTGATCCTGTTTTCTACCTCGGCCTGCTCTTCTCTGGCCTGATGATATTCAGCGTTTTCAGAAAGATCACCCAATTTCTTCGAATATTCCAAATGTTCTGCTACTTCCTTTCTTCTCTCTAATTTCAAATACTCCAACTCCTTCTTCAATTCGTTATACTTATCATTAGTAAGATACTGAATATCGTTTGACATTTTTTCTTTAATTATTGGCTAATTGCTGTATATAGTA
>CAYQCS010000024.1:0-7371 GCA_964416105.1 uncultured Candidatus Saccharibacteria bacterium | reverse complement strand
CAATTGTATTTTTAGAAAAATATTTAATTCTAAAAGAAGCTAGATCTAGAGAAATTCAAATCAAGAAATGGAGTAGGATTAAAAAAGAAATGTTGATTGATCGATTTAGGAGTGGTTTGACGACGAAGACTGTACAGCGCCTGTAAGGCGAGATTCCCGCCATTCTTGCCTCAAACGCCAAAAGAAGTTAGAGTACTTAAATATGGTAGTAAATAAGTCTGATAATCCTAAGAAAGGTGCTTTGAAGATGCCGAAAATATTCCAAAAGGGAATGGGCTTTTTCAATGCATTAGCTGTTGTAGTCCTTATTTTCCTTATAATAACCAGTATATATTCAGAATTTTCAAATCAGAAAATCAATATAGAAAAGGTTTCCTTATCTACCATTGCTAATGATATTACAAAAGGTAATATTATTTCTTTGGAAATTGCTGGGGACCAGATCACCGCCAAATATAAAGATGAATCGGTGAAAGTTTCTCAAAAAGAGTCCGATTCATCACTTACCGAATCTTTGGCACGCTTCGGTGTAACACCGATTAAACTAGCATCGACAACAATAGCGGTTACTGAACCTAGTGGCTTTTGGTTTTGGGCAGGAGCCTTGGCGCCATTTCTAGCACCATTATTATTCTTAGTCTTTTTCATTTGGCTTTTGTCTAGACAAGTGCGCGGGGCAGGGATGCAAGCTTTGACTTTCGGTCAATCAAAAGCTCGTATCACTTTGCCTTCTGATGTAAAACAAAAAGTTACTTTCAAAGATGTCGCTGGGGCAAAAGAAGCCAAACAAGAACTTCTCGAAATTGTTGACTTCCTCAAGAATCCAAAAAAGTTCATAGAGATCGGTGCCGCAATTCCCAAAGGCGTGATCTTGATGGGTGCACCTGGAACCGGAAAATGTGTTACGGGAGATTCGTTAGTTCTTACCAATAAAGGACCGATTCGAATAGATCAAATTCCGAAATATTTTGCAGTTGATGAAGATGGTACAGTTCATGGTATGAAAGTTGTCTCTTACGATCCTGTATCTCTACATTTCAACGAAGTTATTGCTTCGAATTGGTATGATTTAGACATTCAAGAGACGGTGAATATCAAGACAGAAAACGGAAATTCAATAGAAGGTACTCCAGAACATCCTATTGTAATCGTCGACCCAAAAACTGGTTGTTTACAATTCAAGAAAATGTCAGAGCTTAATGTTGGTGAATATGCTGTAGTTGCTACAAATACAAATCAGTTTGGAACCGATCGAACATTGAATGTAGATAAGGCCTATTTATTAGGTGTTCTTGTTGGAGATGGATGTTTGACGATAAAAAATAGAATAAATTTTACTAGCGCTGACCCAGAGATTGTCGATCGTGTACAGACTATATCGCAAAAATATCTGGGCACTATTTTCTCTAAGACGACTTCACGACCATATGATTATGAATTGAGAAGTATTGAAGCCAAAAGAAATTTGATCAATTGGGGACTATCTGAAACATATGCAGAATTCAAGAAAGTACCGGAAGCGATAATGTTTTCCTCTTTACCAGTCGTGACTAGTTTCTTGAAAGGCCTTTTTGATACCGATGGTTATGTAGACAAAAATGGTTCAGTTGGTCTTTCTAGCGCCAGTAAAGAACTTATTGATTCTGTTTTTGTACTACTTCTCAATCTAGGAATAGTGGCAAGGAAGTATGAAAGAAAGAAAAAATATAACGGTAAATTACAATTTTATATTTCCATATATGGTGATTTTGTAGGAAATTATAAATCACTTATTGGTTTTAATGTAAAACGCAAACAGATATCTCTCGATGTTTTATGTGTAAAACAAAGGAACACTAATATCAATATTATTCCACATCAAGCCAACTTGATTCGTTCAGTCTGGACCGAAAGTCTGGGCTTCACTACACAAGTTTTGAATCGTCAGTTCTATAGCCAATCTCTTTATAAGAATGTTAAGAGATATATGAATGGTGATAGACAACCGTCGGTCTCTGGTATGACTACATTTGTAAATGGGGTAATGACTTTGGCTCCGGCGATTGAACAGTCAGTGCAAGTTGAAATATTGCAAAGACTTTCCTCTGGTGAATTTTTCTTTACGAAAGTGAAAGAGATCTCTTCTGGAAGAGCTAGAGTTTACGATCTGACTGTTCCCGGTTTACATAATTTTGTTGCAAACGGATTCATTAACCACAATACTCTCTTGGCTCGCGCTGTCGCAGGTGAAGCTGGAGTCGCTTTCTTCTCTATTTCTGGCTCTGAATTTGTAGAGATGTTCGTTGGAGTTGGCGCTTCACGAGTTCGAGACCTATTCAAGATGGCCAAGGAAGCTGGGCCGGCGATCGTTTTTGTCGATGAGATAGACGCTGTCGGACGCGCCAGGGGTTCGGGTATGGGTGGCGGTAACGATGAAAGAGAGCAAACTTTAAATCAGATTCTTGTAGAGATGGATGGTTTTGAGCCAAATGAGAAAGTGATAGTGATGGCCGCAACCAATAGACCAGATGTTCTCGATCCAGCACTACTTAGACCTGGAAGATTTGATCGTCGAGTAGTTATAGATTTACCAGACAGGAATGATAGAGAAGAGATTTTGAAGATTCATTCTGCAAAAAAACAGTTGGCTGAAGATGTAAATACGAAAGTGGTAGCCGAGAGAACCCCAGGATTTTCTGGAGCAGATTTGGCTTCTCTCATGAATGAAGCAGCAATTCTGGCGGCTAGGGAGAATAGAAATAAGATAGGACAGTTCGATCTTATTCGTTCGATCGAAAAAGTAATGCTTGGTCCAGAAAGAAGAAGCCATCTCCTTTCCATGAAGGAAAAAGAGATTACTGCCTATCATGAAGCTGGTCATGCTCTCATCGCTTCGATCTTGCCTCATGCTGATCCGGTTCACAAAATTTCGATAATTTCTCGCGGGCGCGCCGCCGGTTACACTCTCAAATTGCCTTTTGAAGAAAGGAAACTACAATCACGCAAGGAATTCTTGGATGATATCGCTGTTTCGCTTGGCGGATATGTCGCCGAGTTGATGATCTTTGGTGATCTTACAACTGGTGCTTCAAATGATCTACAAGTTTCAACGGCTTTGGCTAGAGATATGGTTACTCGCTATGGAATGTCAGAGAAAATTGGTCCTATCGCTCTCGAAAGTGCTCAAGGTAAAGTGCTTTTTGGTATGGGTGTTTCTGACAAAGAATATTCCGAGAAGGTTGCGGCCGAAATAGATGCAGAAGTGGCAAGAATTATGATTGAAGCTAGGGAAGTCGCTCGCAAAGTTTTGTTGGACAACAAAAAAGCTTTTGAAGCGATAGCCAAAAGACTTGTTGAAGTTGAGACTATTGAAAGAGATGAATATGAAACTATCTTGGTCGCGCAGGGGATTGTGGTTAAGAAGGGTGAAGTAAAAATATAAGAGATATTATTTCGCAAAAAAGTCCTCGAACAAAAAAAGATAAGCGAGGTTACGCTTGAACACCTTGATAGTAAGTCAATTTATTGTTAGTTTATAGTGGTCACTAATGAATCCGCCCCTAGCTCAGTTGGTTAGAGCATCGAGCTTATACCTCGAGGGTCCCTGGTTCGAGTCCAGGGGGGCGGACAAAGGTTTTGAAAGATTTGACAGCCTTTTGTTATCTACACATATCATCTTGTAATTTATAGTTAATATGTTAGCCTGTTGGTATATATGGCTTCGGCCCTCCCTCGTAAGAGGGTAAATATGAAAAGGTGCATTATTCCAACAAGGCGATAATGTGCTTTTTCAGTTTTATAAAATCAGCTTCAGAGATCGAGCCAACTCTGTATTTCAGACGTTTGCTATCGATAAGACGAAACTGGGATAAGTTCGCTGTAGACATATCATTTTCTTTACTTTTAAATTCAAAGTAATACTTTCCAGTTTTCTTCTTTTTTGTAAGAAAAAGCGCCCACAATGTTTCATTGTTGAACTTCTTTAAGACAAGAATAGGTCTGAGATATTCATCTCCTTTTCCATCTTGCTCATATCCTATATTTGCACCAACAAAAGATGACCAAATCTCTCTTTCGTGAAAATGTAACCTTTTCTGTCTTTCGTGAATATCACTCTTCTTATTGTGCCATGTCCGAAAATCTTTTTTCATTGGGTTGAATTATACAACCGGATTAAAACGATCGCTATCAATATTGTTGATCGTAATTTTTCTCTTTACTCAAAATGCGCATCCTTGCCATAACCACTTACTTTTTCTTTTAGTACCGGATATTTGGAAAGCGTTATATCTTCGTCTATAAGCATCGTTGCTTCGGCGCGCGCGAATTCGACCATTTTGAGATTTTGTAATGCTTCCATAGCGATATCGGATACGCCCCATTGTTGGAGACCAGAAAGTTGCCCGGCTCCTCTTTGGGAAAGATCAATCTCTGCCAATTCAAAACCATTCTTCGCTGTTTGCAAAGCTTTCAGTCTCTCGATAGATTTGGCTGAAGTTGTCTCGGTGAACGCATAACAATAGGCTTGATGAGTACTTCGCATAACTCTACCGCGAAGTTGGTGAAGTTGTGATAAACCGAATCTTTCGGCCCCTTCTATAATAATTACTGTTGCGTTTGGAACATTAACACCGACTTCAACGACCGAGGTAGCACAAAGTATTTGAATTTTACCAGATTTGAAATCATTCATGACCTTATCTTTTTCTATTGGTTTTAATTTGCTATGCAAAATCCCGATTTCATATTCAGGAAAGACTGATCTCTTTAATCTTTGTGCTTCTTCTTTGACAGATTTGGCAATAATTTTGGCCTCTTTGTCTGGATCCGGCTCATTTATTCTTGGACAGATCACATACATTTGTCGGCCCGCATTCAATTCAAGTCTAATTTTTTCATAGATTTCAGCACGCTTGCTTGGTAATACCAATTCAGTAATAATCGGTTTTCTACCAGAAGGCACTTCATCAAGTAAAGTCAAATCCAGATCCCCATACATTGTAAGAGCCAAAGTTCGAGGTATCGGTGTGGCAGTCATTGAAAGTAAGTGAGGAGCAGAGATCCTTTGTTCACGGTTTGTATTCAAAGCAATTTCTTCTGGATTGATATCATTTTTGTGGAGTAGTTTAGCCCTTTGAGCAGTGCCGAAACGATGTTGCTCATCTATAATGACATAAGCCAAGTTCTTGAACTTAACGCTTTTTTGAATCAAAGCATGAGTGCCAACCAAGACCGCTATTTCACCGTTTGCAACCCATTGAAGGAGTTGATTGCGAGAGATGTCGGTCCAACCTTTTGGATTGATCTTTGAAGGGAATTTTCGGCAACCAGAGCTAGTGATAAGGCCGATCTGTATGGGCATATAGGAGAAAAATTGGATGAAAGATTCGAAATGCTGAGTGGCCAAAATTTCGGTCGGACACATATAGGCGACTTGGAGATTGCCAGATCGGATTGCCGATTGTTCACTAGGCTTCAGGATCGGTTTTGTCATACTTCGATCTAGGAGAAGAGTGTTCGGTTTTTGATTTTCTTTCGATGGCCTAGAGACCATTACAGCGTAGGCGGTGGCGACAGCAACGGCGGTTTTGCCGGAGCCGACGTCGCCTTCTAGAAGTCTGGACATTGCTTTTTGACTCCTCATATCTTTGATGATTGTCTCAATTGCTCTAATTTGGGCATTTGTTGCTTGGAATGGGAAGCGGCGGATAAATTCTTGAATGTTTTTGTCTTCGGTTTCAATGAGATAATGAGGATATTGCTCATAATATTTGCGACTTTGCTTCTTATGGAGCTGGATCAAAAATATTTCTTCAAAAGAAAAACGTTTGCGGGCGGAGAGAGCATCATCGCGTCTGAGTGGTGTATGAATCCAGACTAGAGCAGTCTTTATGCTTGGTAGGGAATATTTGTCTAGAATATGTTCTGGAATAGGGTCAGCGACAAGATCGAGTACGTGACTCTTGAATATTTTTTGCAAAGCATGATATATCCAAGTAGAACTAATGCCACGGGATTCGGGATAAACAGGGTAGAGGGTATGAGCTTCATTGCCACTGCCAAAAAGTGAGTCGCCGACGCCGACTGGTACATGATTGACTACTTCTATTTTGGGATTGGAGAAATATAACTCGCCATTTTTTTCTACACCCTTCTTTCTTCTCTGACTAATCTTTCCTTCTACGCGTACCAGTGAATTGTCGCTAATCATTTTTGCCAGATAGGGCTGATTGAACCAGACGCAGTGAATCTTACCAGTTTCATCCTCGACATAACCGTCGGCCATAGCGATCTTGCTTTTGAATCCTTTACTGGCTTTGAGTTCGCTTATTTTGCCAAAGATGACAGCCGTATCGCCGGCTTCCAGAGAGTCTATATTCTTGGCCACAGCCGTGTCGCCGTATCTTACAGGAAAGTGATAAAGCAAATCTTCGATAGTCTCTATGCCGAGCTTTTTCAGGGCGCTTTTTTGGTTGGCGGTAATGCGGAAATACTCAGATATTTTTGTTTTTAATTCCAAGGACATAGTCCAATTGTAACAAAAAAGACGCAAAAGCGTCTCTTTTGAGCTTACTTAAAAGAGATTTATTCTGGAACCGGATCACCTTCGGTGCAAGCACCATAGGCGTTTGGCAGGAAGTCGCCGTGAGCGAGATGGGCTGGTAAAGCGTTTACCGATACATTTAATCGTAAGACAGGATTGGAGCTTGAACCTGTTGTGTGACAGATCGATATTTTTTCTCCTGCTTGGGCTTGACTTGTGATCAATAGAGCGACGGCTACTACTAGACCAGCGAACAAACCAATCAATTTCTTTTGCATGTTTTTGTTTAATTTAAATTAGTTTTTATCGACCACGGGTATTATAGCACCATATTTGTTTTTAAGAGGTTACTTCTTGGTCATCCACCAAATAAAGACTGAAAATCAAAAGACACTTTATACCAAATGCCTCCTTACAAACGCGCGACCGGAACCGGATTTGAGATATTTTTCGAAGTTGAAGGCGAGATGTTTATTGGGGAAAGCAAGATATAGATATAATGAGATAGGTAGTCTATTTTTCGTTGCATCAACCAGACCTTTTTTGTGTCTTTGAATACGATCTTTCAAATCGTTTGTACAACCAATATAAAATCGATTATCTTTGCATTTCAATATGTAGATATAATACATGCGGATTTATCTCGCCGTAGCCTCGCCGTAATATAATCAATAAATGTTGTTATGTAATAAACAGGCGAAGCCCGCCTTCGCTCCTTACGGAGCTTCGGCGAGGCAAAGGCGTGAAGTGTACCCCTTTTAGTAGACACTTTAGAAACCTCTAACCTCTACTCTTTAAGAGCCCCGCCAAGAACTCCCTGTGCTCTGCACAGGGATGAATTACATCTA
>CAYQCS010000023.1:0-7521 GCA_964416105.1 uncultured Candidatus Saccharibacteria bacterium | reverse complement strand
ATTCTCACTCAATTTTTACTTGAATCAGTCCTCCTGACAGCGATTGGTGGCATAGTCGGTATTGTTTTAGGAGCAACATTGGCTTTTATTACAGCTATTGGTTTGTCGCGTGGCTTGGGTGTCAATTGGAGTTTCGTCTTTCCTTGGGGAGGAGCATTTCTTGGTCTTGGGGTTTCGGCTCTAATCGGTCTTATATTCGGTGGTTATCCAGCTAGACAAGCATCGATGAAAAGTCCGATTGAAGCGCTCCGATATGAATAAATCGCTCGTTGACTTAATTTATCCGCTCTGTTAAGATGCTTTGCACGCTCATAGAGCCTTTTTCTTTCATGGAAGCTACAG
This sequence comes from uncultured Candidatus Saccharibacteria bacterium, assembly GCA_964416105.1. Taxonomy (GTDB): domain Bacteria; phylum Patescibacteriota; class Minisyncoccia; order Phycocordibacterales; family PALSA-1337; genus C7867-002. The sequence goes on along the minus strand of CAYQCS010000023.1, from coordinate 7,179 downwards.
TTTATAATCAAAAAGGTAAGTCAACCGGGAAGTTCTCTCTTCCTGAGTCAGTTTTTGGTGTACCTTGGAATTCAGACTTGGTTCACGAAGTCGTCCGTCTCATGAATTCCAATTCTAGAGACAATATTGCTCATACAAAGACTCGTGGTGAGGTTCGTGGTGGTGGTAAGAAACCTTGGAAACAAAAGGGAACCGGGCGCGCTAGGCATGGATCGACCAGATCTCCTATCTGGGTCGGTGGTGGTGTTGCTCATGGACCAAGGAATGACAAAAATTATGAGAGGAAAATAAATAAAAAGGCAAAAACAAAAGCTTTATTCGCCATTCTTTCCAAGAAATACAAAGACGGAGAAATCCTTTTGATGGATAGCTTGGAAATATCAAAGCCAAAGACCAAGGAAGCCAAAGATATCATCGTTTCCTTATCCAAGATCAGTGGCTATGAAAAGTTAGTTACAAAAAAGAAAAATACAGCAATCATTGCAATGGACAAAAAGTCCGTTGCCGTTGATAAGAGTTTCAATAATATCGGTTCTATTTCTGTAGAAGAGTTCCGTAATATCAATCCTGTTTCTCTTCTCAATCACACATTTCTAATAATCACCAACCCAGATCAGTCACTCAAAGCTTGGGTTGGTCAGAAATAAAATACTACTATGGCAATATTTGGCTTCAAAAAAAGAAAAGACGAGAAACTTGAGCAGGAAGCTCAAGCGGCAAAGGTTGTTACAGATAAAAAGGGTAGTACCAAATCCTCAAAAGTAGCCGCCAAAAATGCAGAAAAGCAAAAAGTATCGCAAGTATCGTCTCCTGTCTTGAGTTCTGATACAGAATCTATATCAGCTTCAGTGATTATTAGACCAAGAATAACAGAGAAGTCTGGTGTTTTGAGTCAAAATGGTAGTTATACATTTGAGATCAATAAAACTGCAAACAAAAACACGGTATCAAAAGCTATAACCGCCTTGTACAAAGTTATTCCAGAAAGAGTTTCCATAATCAATACCCCAATCAAAAATGTTTTTGTAAAAGGTCGTCGCGGTACTATTGCAGGGATGAAAAAGGCTATAGTAACCCTTAGGAAAGGAGATAAAATAGATTTTGTCTAATACAAACATGAAAACATATAGACCAACAACCAAATCTCGTCGTCACATGACCGTATTACCTTTTAAGGAGTATTTGACAGCTTCAGAGCCTTTGAAGTCTCTTACTTTCGGTATGAAGAGAGATATGGGTAGAAACTCTCATGGTAGGATCACTGTTCGTCATAAGGGTGGGGGACACAAGAAACTCTATCGTGATATCGATTTCATGTATGATAAAAAAGATATTATTGCTACCGTCAAAACTGTTGAATACGATCCATTCCGAACTGGTTATATCGGAGTAGTAAGCTACAAAGATGGTGCTAAGCGCTACGTACTTCTTCCAAAAACTATGAAAGTAGGCAACTCTTTTATTGTTTCAGAGAAAGCTCCAGTAGAAATAGGCAATCGCTTACCTTTGAGAAATATTCCTGTTGGAACGTTCGTTTACAATATAGAAGTTAAACCCGGTTCTGGAGCCAAACTTGTTCGCTCGGCTGGTTCTTTCGGCCAAGTGATTGCCAATGACGCTGGTTATACTCACATCAAAATGCCTTCAACTGAAATCAGGAAGATTCACCAAGACGCTTGGGCTTCGATCGGTGCTGTATCAAATGAAGAATCCAGATTGGTCAATATCGGTAAAGCTGGTAGATCTCGCTGGTTGGGTATCCGTCCTACCGTCAGAGGTTCTGTTCAGAACCCGGTAGATCATCCATATGGTGGTGGAGAACAGAGGACTGGCCGCGGTCTGAGAAGATTGAAGACTAGATGGGGTAAGCCGGCTGGAAAAGGCCAGAAGACTAGAAGATCAAAGAAATATTCCAATATTTACGTTGTTTCCAGAAGGTTGCCAGGCAAAAATATGAGGAGTTCAGTCTAGCCGATTACTCGATCATTCACTTTAAATGTATCAGTTTCTATTGAAAACAAGCAGAAAAATTTTTGAAAAATTATTTCTTTCTATTATTGATAATTAGTATTCTCTAGGAAGTATAACGGTAAATCTTGAGCCCATGTCTTCTCCTGGGGATTCTATCTTTATCTTGCCGCTAAAATGTTTCATTATAGAAGAAGCAAGGTATAGGCCTACACCGAATCCTTCGGTATCATTGATTTTGGCATTTTTGCCTCTATAAAACTTAGAAGCTATATGAGGCAAATCGTGTTTAGGTATACCTATACCATCATCTTCTACTGCGACATTGGCTCTGAATAGATTTCCACCTATAGTTACGTCGACTTTCTTGCCTGGAGAAGTGTATGTATAGGCGTTTTCCAATAGTGTAGTCAAAACAAATTCGAATCTGGATCGGTCTACTTTTACTTTTATATTTTCATTATTGCAATTAACGCTAAAAAAGATGTTTTTTTCATGGAAAGTGTCTTTCATTGAATTTGTTACTCCTCTTACTATTTCAGCCAAATTGTATATCTTGTAAACATAAGTTACTCCGCCAGAAGTCTCGGAATCTGCAATTTCTATAAGCGTACCAGTTAGATCGATCAATTTTTGATTGGATTTTCTTACATCTTCTAAGCTTTTTTTCTTGAATGAGTCGGTTTCTTCTGGAATAAGTGAGTCGCAAACCCATTTGATATAAGTTAAAGGAGTACGGAATTTGTGGGCAACTATAGTAATGAATTCATACTTTAGATGTCCATTTTCTCTTAGAAGTTTGAATAGGTAAAATATTACAAATATGATTGCTAGCAAAACCGCCGAGGATATTACTATAGCTGTTTGAATATTACCGCTTAAAAGGATTTTATTATCAAGAATGATTTGGTAGACCATTGTTCACTATTATAACAGTACCTAGCCACTAGTGACTAGGTACTATTCCTTGACTTACAACTACGGCTCTGTTAACATGCGAATAGCTCATTTGAGCTATTTTAATTCTATATGTCTCGATCCCTCAAAAAAGGACCATATGTAGATGAGAATCTACTAAAGAAGATTACTGGCAAAAAGGCGGCCTCGACAACGGGGTCTATAAAGACCTGGGCCAGACGATCTCAAATTTCACCAGAAATGGTTGGTTTTACATTTGGCGTCCACAATGGAAGATCCCATGTGGATGTTTTGATTACCGAAGATATGGTCGGACATCGTTTGGGTGAATTTGTGCCAACTCGCAAATTCGTCCGCCATGGAGGTAAGATGCAGAAAGAACTTGAGATGAAAGCCAAGGAAGCCGAGATGGCTGCGGCCAAGTCGGCAAAAGAGGCGGTTCAGGCTCAAGCAACTAAATAATTATCATGATCACTGCTTCAATCAAAAATTACAGAATATCTCCTCGTAAAGTTAGGGTTGTCGCCGATCTTATTCGTGGCAAAGATGTTGGTATGGCCAGCATTATCTTGAAGAATGCAAACAAAAAAGCCAAAGATCCTTTGAATGACCTTATAGCTTCAGCAGTAGCCAATGCAAAGAATAATTACAAGATTGATTCGCAAAATTTGTATGTAAAGGAGATTAGAGTAGATCAGGGTTATGTTCTCAAACGTTATATGCCTGTATCGCGTGGTTCAGCTCACCCAATAAAAAAGAGGACCAGTCATGTAAGCGTTGTTCTGGCTCCACGAATTGTTAATAAAGATAAATAACATGTCACACACCGTTCACCCATATTCACATCGTCTAGGAATCATTCGTGACTGGAAGAGTCGATGGTTTTTGTTACACAATGGTTATCGCAAGGCTTTGAAGGCAGATATCCTTATTCGCGAATTTTTGGTTGAGCATTTGAGAGCGAACTATCTTGGCGGACTAGAGATAGAGAGAAATCGCAAGACCCTAAGAATAATCATCAAGACTTCTAGACCAGGTCTTCTTATAGGAAAATCTGGAGATGGAGTTACTAAAGTTAGAGCAAAGATTTTGCGTCTTCTAAGAGACAATAAGATCGATTTAGGTGATCAAGAATTGAAATTGGATATAGAAGAGATAAGAAATCCAGAATCAAATGCAAGTATTATTGCCATGTCGATGGCAGAGTCTTTGGAGAAGCGTTTGCCTTTCAGAAGAGTGATGAAACAGACTATCGAAAAAGTCATGGCCAATAAAGATGTTCAAGGTATAAGAGTTAGACTTGGAGGTCGTCTAGGTGGAGCAGAGATAGCCAGAAGTGAAGAAATGAAGAAAGGCCGTATTCCTCTTCAGACTTTGCGAGCGGACATAGATTTCGCAAGGGAAAAAGCCCATATGACCTATGGTGATATAGGTATCAAAGTTTGGATATACCGAGGAGAAATCTTTAAGCAAAAAGCCAAAGAGACAAAAAATTAATCTACTAACATGTTATTCCCCAAAAAAGTCAAACATCGCAAATGGTTTACAATGAGGATGCATCCGGTCAAGGAAGCCAACCATGCTGATACTCGTGGAATCAAGATCTCTTTTGGTTCTCATGGCCTTAAGGCTATGGATTATGCCAGAGTTACTTCCAACCAGATTGAGGCAGCTAGAAAAGTCATTTCAAGATATGCTTCGAAGACCGGTAAGGTTTGGATAAGAATATTTCCAGACCATCCATTCACCCAGAAGCCAGCGGAAGTAAAGATGGGAAAGGGTAAAGGTGATCCAGTTGGTTTCATTGCCGAAGTTAAACCATGACGAATAATGTTTGAAGTCGACGGTGTTGAACCGAAGTTGGCTCATGAAGCATTGAGAAAAGCTGGTACCAAGCTTCCAGTAAAGACAAAAGTCGTAAGCCGCATATAATATGAAAATAAAAGAAATAAAATCAAAGACATTGCCGGATCTAACAAGGTTGTTGAAAGAAAAACGCGAGGCATTGAGAATATTCCGTTTTGGATCGGCGGGTGCCAAAGCCAAAAATGTTAAGGAGGGTAAAATAATAAGAAAGGACATAGCTAGAATCCTCACAATCTTGAATCAGAAGTCTTCCTAGACATTTTTCATAAATTAAAGTAGTATCATGACTCAAATGACACAAGATAAAATTACAAATAAACCCAAGTTAAGCCAAGTATTCGAAGGCATTGTCTCTTCTGATAAGATGAAGGACACTGTTGCTGTTTCAATAAAAAGATACGAAAAGCATCCAAAATATCATAAGTATATTTTGAAGAAGATAAAACTCTTGGCACATGATCCTGGAAATACAAAGAAGATCGGTGATAAGGTTACTATAGCGTCTTGCAGACCAATTTCGAAAAGGAAATCTTTTAAGGTTATAAACAAATAACATGATACAACCAAGAACAATTGTAAATATTGCTGACAATTCTGGAGCCAAAATCGGTAGAATTTTCAAGGTGCTTGGTTCTTCCAAGAAACGCTATGCCGAAATAGGCGAGACGGTTGTTCTTTCTGTACAAAAGGCTGAGCCTCGAAAGACAATCAAAAAGAAAGATGTCTTGAGAGCTGTAGTTGTAAGGCAGACCAAACCATTGAGAAGAAAAGATGGTTCCTATATCAGATTTGATGAGAACGCTGTTGTCATTATAGAAAAGGAAAAGAAGGAACCGATTGCTGGACGTATATTCGGTCCTATTCCTAGAGAAGTAGGTGAGGCTGGCTTCAAGACTATTGCTTCTAAGGCTTCTGAAATAGTTTAAATATATGAATATCAAAAAAGGCGACAATATAATAATGTTATCTGGAGACGATAAAGGCAAAAGCGGAAAAGTCGTTAAGGTTTTTCCTAAACTTGGGAAAATTGTTGTCGAAGGAATAAATACGGTTAAGAAGCATGAAAGACCAAGGAAAGAAGGTCAAAGAGGTCAGGTCGTTACAGTCGCTATGCCTTTCCATGTTTCCAAGGCGAGAAAGGCTGATGAAGTAAAGAAATAAAAATATGACATACAAAACAGTTTATGAATTGAATAAAGATTCATTCAAGGCTTTGGAACATAAGCTTGGAATGAATAATCCGATGGAAGCTCCAAGACTTGAGAAGATTGTTATTTCTTCTGGTTTCGGTTCGGTCAAAGACAAAAGGAAGATTGAGCTTATCGCTGATCGTCTAGCTAAGATCACTGGTCAAAAGCCAGCTACTAGGGTTACCAAGAAAGCTATTGCTTCCTTCAAGACTCGTACTGGAGATGCTATCGGCTATCAGATCACTCTTCGTGGCAAGAGAATGTGTGAATTTCTCGATCGTCTAATTCACATTGCTTTGCCTAGAATGAAAGACTTCCGCGGGCTCTCTCGAGATTCGGTAGACGCTATGGGTAACTACACTATCGGGATCAAAGAGCACACCATTTTCGCCGAGACTTCTGATGAAGATTTGAAAGATGTTTTTGGTTTTTCTATAACGATTGTTACTTCTTCGGAAGACAAAAAGACTACTTTGGCTTTTCTAGAGCACTTGGGTTTGCCGTTGAAGAGGGAGGAGGTGAAGAAGTAGTTTGTATTTACTTGAATAAAATGGGCGAATTCGAGTGCGCTATTGACAAATAGCGTCTTATACTATATAATGGTATTTAGAATACAGTAGCCGCACTCTCGCCCCTCAATTTCCCCCTACTGGTGTTAACGAATAATATACTGATTTAATTTTCATCTCTACGAATGTCTTTAGTTTAACATTTCTCACTATTATTTCGGAAGGAGTTTTGAACTTAAGACACTCATAAGGACGGTTGTTTAAAATCCGTTCGACCTCACGGATCTTTTCATCTGTCACTTTTGATATGTTAGTTCTCTTTGGTATGAACCTCCTGATCATCTGATTGATTTTCTCAACAGTTCCTTTTTCCCATGAATGATATGGGTGACAGAAGAAGATTGGAGCACCAACTATGTTGCTCATTTCTTCATGTAACCGGAAGGATATATCATTGTCTACAGTCAAAGTTCTAACAACCAAACTACCTCCTCCAAATATCTCACCTAAGATGTAATTAACTGTAGCAACTTTTTTGTCTGGTAATTTCCAGATAATTACATACCTACTTTTCCTTTCAACGAGTACCAGTAGTGCTCCACTACCATCTTTACCTGAGACAATGAAATCTCCTTCCCAATCTCCAAAATATGACCTTGTATCAACACTTTTTGGTCGTTTATCGAGCATTGTTCTGTTAGGTATTATCTCTCTAGGAACATGAGGTT
>CAYQCS010000022.1:1848-7549 GCA_964416105.1 uncultured Candidatus Saccharibacteria bacterium | reverse complement strand
GTCTGCTCAGTCGTAAGTTCCGGCGACTTATTCAAGAATAAATAACAAGAATACAAACAGCCGAAAACTTCTGGATTATTTTCTTCCCCATGAATAAGTCTCCGAAGGAGGTTGGCTATTTGGATCAAAACCAATCCATTACCATCGACTTTGCTTTGGCTTTCGACTATATCGAGGTCTTCTGCGCCAACTATTCTCCAGAACTCTTTGCCTTTGACCAAAGAGAAACTGCCAAATGAATAATCTTGAATTTTGTATCTAAGCTTCGACTTCTCCAACCTTATGCCTGTGGCAATAGCGCTAACCAAACCAAAATCGCTAGTTAAGATCTGGATAATCTTACCCGCTTCTCCATAAGGCCTTGAGTTTATGACAAGACCGTTGGTTGTATGGATGTGGTGCACCCTTTTATTGTACTTGAGAAATATTGCTTGACAACCACGCTCCCCTGCGCTCTTTTCATTTAACTCTAACAATCAAAACCTGCTTTGAATTCACCGAAATCTACTTTTTCTATCTTGATCTCTAAATATTTAAGAGTTTTTAATCCTGTAGATTTCGATATAACAGAAATATTCTTTTGAATAAATTCTTTACCCTTATCGTCTGTATCTACTTTTAAGATAATTTTATCCTTTATAGTCAATCCTTTTTCTTTTCGTAAATCTTGAATAATTCGGATAAACTCGCGAACCATACCCTCCTCTTTCAATTCGGGAGTAATATTTGTATCGAGAGTGATCTCTGCTTCGATACTTTCATCAAACAAAACTTCTTTAACATTCAATTCATCTTTGATTACATTTATGAGACTGCCTTTGTCAAACTTTTTCAGCTTGTTGAACAACTCTTTGTTTTTGATTTTGATAGACTGGAGTGGTTGGCGTACATTTATCTTGGCATTCATTCTAGCCTCCAAACCTTTCGAAGACAAACTTCTTACAACACCCATCAATTCGAGTAATTTATTGTCAATCTTCGAAATCTTTGGCCAAGTCTCTAGATGAACACTCTCCTTCCCTCCACCAACTTGCTCATAAATATCCTCGGCAAAAAATGGAGTAAACGGCGCTATTATTTTTGCAAAATTGAGCAAAACAAAAGCGGTCGTCGAAAGCGCCCGGTCTTTGTCTTTACTGTTGGACTTGAACCTGTCGCGCGAACGACGCAGGTACCATTGCGAGAGATCAGCTACAAAATCACGAATTGCTCTAGTCGGTTCGAAGAATTTGTAATGATCCAAGCCGTCGCTAACAGTTTTGTTCAATCGTGACAAACAAGTGATGATCCAGCGATCAAGAACATTCTTACTTTTATCACTTGCTTTGACCTTACTATTCGATTTGTACATCAAATAGAAAGCTAGAACATTCAAAGTCAGATTGAAGACTTTTTTGACTATTTCATCAACAGTTTTTTCATCAAAGTTTTTCGACTCACCCGGCTGATTGATCGAATACATCCAAAATCTAGTCGCATCTGCGCCATATTTTTCCATTACTTCCCAAGGATTGACGACATTACCGATCGACTTTGACATCTTCTTACCATCTTTATCCAAAAGATGTCCCAAACAAACGACATTCTTGTAAACATTACCTTTACCCAATATTGCTCCGATTGCATGTAAGGTATAGAACCAACCACGAGTCTGATCGATCGCTTCGGAGATAAAATCGGCTGGAAAACCACCTTTTCTATCTATATAATCTTTGTTTTCGAAAGGATAATGATCTTGAGCAAAAGGCATCGCTCCAGAGTCGAACCAAACATCCATTACTTCTTTAACTCTTTTCATTTCACCACCACATTTGCACGGCAAAATAACCTGATCAACATAAGGGCGATGCAGATCTAGTTCGTATTCATCGTTTTTTGGCAATATTTTGAGATCGATACCGAGGACTTCCGCATTACCGATAAACTCTTTAGTTCCACGCAATTCTAGAGCCTCCTTCCTATCCAAACCAAGACAGGAAGCGATGAGCAAGAATAGTGGAGTTTCGTGGGAAATTATGAGAATATTTTTGCCACTATATTTGGTCTCCAAATCATAAATAAAATCTCCCATTCTCTTTTTTATGTCCGCATAAGTCTCACCATTTTCTGGTCCTCTCTCGAATCTCTCTTCATGCTTGAATTCTTGAATAAAATCAGAAACTTTTCTTCCTTCCCAAACTCCGACATTTAGTTCACCGATTCTTTGATCAATCTTCACCATATCGGAAGACCAATTCAACTTTTCTTTCAAGAGATTGGACGTCTCAAATGTTCTCTTGAATGGAGAGACGAACACCAAATCAATCTCTTTATTTTTCAGTTTATTTACAGCTTTCAATACTTGATTCTTGCCTTTTTTGGTAAGATCTATATCTTTATTCGGATCACTATTGATAATTCCTGAAGTATTGTTGACGGCCTCGCCGTGACGCATGACGAAATAATTATTTTTTGATTTTTGCTCTAATTCTTCAAGTGAACCAACAACTTTCCTCTGATTACATTTATTACAAGTCCAAACAGGAAGTGGTGTGCCCCAGTATCTCTCTCTAGAGATCGCCCAGTCTTTGACTTCAGCAAGCCACTCGCCGAAGCGACCGGCTTTGATATGTTCAGGCTCCCAATTTATCTTCTGATTATTGGCAACTAGTTTATCCCTCAAAACCGACATCTTGATATACCAAGAATCGCGCGCAAAATAGATAAGCGGTGTCTTGCAACGCCAACAAAACGGATAACTGTGTTCGTATTTTTCTTTTGCAAATAATAAATTGCGACTAGCCAAATCTTTGATGATAGCAACATCGGTACCCTCGTCTTTGACAAATAATCCAGCTAGGCTGCCAGCTTCCTTTTTGAAAGTACCGTCTTCATTGACCAAATGATATTTAGGCAAACCGATCTTGGTTCCCAATTCAAAATCATCTTGCCCATACATTACAGCGGTATGAACTATTCCTGTACCATCGGCTGTGGTCACAAAATCGGCTGGATAGACTTTGTAAGCACTTTTGACCTTCTCTTTTTCTTCTCCTTGAATATTATCTTTCAAATACGGATAAAGCGGTTCGTATTCCAAACCTACAAGCTCCTTACCTTTCCAGCCTTTACCAGAAACCACTTCAAACTCTCCCTTATCCTTCAAACTATTTAATCTTTCTTTCGCAAAAATCAAAACTTCCTCCTTTGAACTTTGGATTTCATTTGTCATTTGGATTTTGACATTTGACATTACATACTCAACCTCCTCTCCTACCGCCAACGCCACATTACCCGGCAAAGTCCAAGGTGTAGTCGTCCAAGCTAATAGATAAACATTGCCACTCAAACCGATCTTTTCCGGATTTGTAACTTTGAATTTTACATAAACCGAAAGATCTTTGATATCTTGGTAGCCTTGAGCCAATTCATGAGAAGACAGTCCGGTACCACATCTTGGGCACCACGGTACAACTTTGTAATCTTTATATAGTAAATTCTTTTCCTCTGTTTTTTGGATTATATTCCAAAGCGATTCGATATATTTTGGTTTGTAAGTTATATAAGGATCTTTGAGATCAACCCAATAACCCATGCGATTGGTGAAATCTTCCCATTCATGGACATATCTCCAAACACTTTCTTTACATTTATCATTGAATTTAGAAAGGCCGTATTGTTCAATTTCTTTTTTGGATTTCAAGCCCAATTCTTTTTCGACTTGCAATTCGACAGGCAAACCGTGTGTATCCCAACCACCTTTGCGTCGCACATGGAAACCCTGCATGGTTTTGTACCTTGGAATAGCATCCTTGAAAGCTCTAGCCTCCAAATGGTGAATACCGGGATGGCCGTTGGCAGTCGGTGGTCCTTCATAAAAAATGAAGTTTTTACCCTTTTTCTTCAAGGTTTTCTCGAATATACCCTTCTTTTTCCAATAGGCCAAAATACGCTCCTCGCGCTCGGCATGTTTGGATTTGTCAGTTTTGTCACTATTCATAATGCCTTATACTAGCATTTTCTCGGAAAAATGCTTAATCGGCCGCTTTTACATCCTCTCTAGTACTGGTATGGCCAATATTTCCATCCCCCTTTTGAGAACATTGGCAAAAGCTTTGGTCAGAGAGATTCTGTAGGCTGTCATTTCCTTATTCTTCTCATCAATGATCTGGTTGTTACCATAAAAACTATTGAAGTCTCCTGCAAGCTCCGTTATATAGCTTGTAATAAAATGTGGCTCAAGCTCGCTAGCCGACCTCTTGACCACTTCTTCAAATCTATACAATTTCTTTTCTAGATTGCCAAGTTCAAAACCATTTACTTTCGCTTTATCTGAATCGGATTTGAAATCTTCCCCAACTTTCCTCAAAACCGACATCGCTCGCGCATAGGAATATTGTAGATATGGGCCCGAATCACCTTCGAAGGAAATCGATTTATCGAAATCAAAGACAATATCCGAACCAACTGAACTCTTCAAGATCGAATACTTGACCGCTCCGACAGCTACCTTTTCGGCAACATTCCTCTTCTCGGTATCATCGAAGTCTCTATTCTTTATCTTCTCTGTCACCATTTCTTGAATTGTGTTTAATAATGATTCTGCAGTAATAACTTTACCTGTTCTCGAAGACATTTTGCCCGAAGGTAAACGAAGCATTCCGTGAGGATAATGAACTGTCTTATTTGCAATTTCTGGATAGATCAAAGAGAGGGCTGTTTTCAAGACTTTGAAATACTCAGCAATCTCATTGCCTGTAACAACAAGAAACTTATCGGCATCGTATTTATCTGATTTTATTTTAGCCAAACCAAGTTCTTTGGCTTCATAGGTCGGTATGCCTTGAGAATTGATGAAGACCCTGGTATGCAAACTTGGATCATATTTCTCTCCATGAAAGACAACTGCTCCATCACTCTTTTCAAAGATTTTGCCCAAATTATCTTCGACTAGTTTCTTGCCCGTATCTGCAATCTCGCTTTCGAAGAAATAATAATCAAACTTTGTACCTAACTTCTTGTAAACCTCCTCAAACTTCTCCAAACTGACCTTCCTACCCTCCTCGTAAATATGAAAAAGTTCTGGATCTTTGCTGTAAATCTTTTTATTTATCTCCTCTATCTCTTTTTTGACTACTTCAGAATCTTCATAAGCTTGCGCTCCTTTTGGGTAAGCTGTGACCCAATCGATAGCGCCATTTTCTTCTTTTTGCTTCAATGCCCCCCAAACAGCTTTGGCTATATGCAAACCGACATCACCTTGATAACAGGCTCTCTTGACCTCATTGCCAACCGATTCGCAAAGTCTAGCGATCGATTCGCCGATAGTATTGGACATCAGGTGGCCGATATGAAACTCCTTTAGAGGGTTGGCATCGGTATATTCGACCATTATCTTTTTATTCTCCTTTTCCCCTGTAATAGAAACGCGGTTTGCTAGAGTCATTATCGAATCAAAAAAGAAATCGTTGGATAGATAAAAATTAATAAAACCAGGACCAGCGACCTCAACTTTAACAATTTCTTTTGGTATTCTTTTTTTAAGTGCCTCAACAATCTCTTTAGCTAATTCAACCGGCTTCTTGCCAATTTGTTTAGAAAGTACCAAAGCGACATTGGTTGAATAATCTCCATGATCGAGCTGTTCAGGGTGTTCGAGATTGATATCTTGTATAACCATACCCAATTCATTCAGGGTATTTCTTATTAAAAGAGTAATATT
>CAYQCS010000022.1:0-1748 GCA_964416105.1 uncultured Candidatus Saccharibacteria bacterium | reverse complement strand
TCAAAATTTTGTCAATAGTCTGTGCAATGTGGATAAAGTCCTTCTCTTTTTTACCTCGCGTAGTCTCGGCCGGCGAACCAAGGCGGATGCCGGATGGATCGAATGGTGATCTAGTCTCTCCGGGTATAGTATTTTTGTTTACGATGATTCCCGCCTTCTCTAGTCGCGCCTCTGCCTCTTTCCCTGTTAGACCTTTACCATCTTTTGGTGCGGTGAAGACATCTACCAAGACAAGATGTGAATCGGTACCACCAGAAATAACTCTCCAACCCAATCTTTGTAACTCTTTTGCCAAAGCTTTGGCATTTTTTACTATTTGTTTGGCATATGACTTGAAACTAGCGGTATTCGCTTCTTTCAAAGCTACCGCAATACCTGCAATCTGACTCATGTGCGGCCCTCCTTGCAAACCAGGGAAAATCGCTTTATCTATTTTCTTCCACAAATCTCTTTTATCTTTTTTAGCAAAAATAATCGCACCTCGAGGACCCCGCAAAGTCTTATGCGTAGTAGTCGTGACAATATCTGCGTATTCAAATGGTGATGGATAAACTTTACCAGCTACCAAACCAGCAAAGTGAGACGCATCGACCATAAGCAAAGCACCACAAGCATCGGCGATTTCCCTACACTTCTTGAAATCGACTATTCGCGGATAAGCAGTGAAGCCTGCGACAATAATATTTGGCTTCTCGCGCAATGCATCTTCTTTCATTTTCTCATAATCAATCATCTCACTCTTTGGGTCTATAACGATCGGTATTTGTTTCCATATTTTCCCTGTAATAGATACCGACTGACCGTGCGATAGGTGTCCACCAGAGGATAGTGGTAAACCCATGATTTTGCCACCCACAGGCACAACACCAAGATAGACTGCTAGATTGGCTGGGCCACCAGAAAGTGGTTGAACATTAACTCCCCATGCTTCTTTTGATATGTTGAACAATCCCAAGGCTCTTTCTTTACAAAGAATCTCGAGCTTATCGGTATTCTCTTGTCCACCATAATATCTTGCATGCGGATAACCTTCAGCGTACTTATTGTCAAAAATAGAACCTAGCGCCTTCAAAACATCTTTGGAAACATAGTTCTCCGACGGTATAAGGTTAATGACTTTCTTCTGCCTCTTCTCTTCCGCTTTTATCAATTTTTCGATTTGTTTGTCTTTCATAGGGATATCCTAACATTAACTTTACCTTCTTTTTTTAATACTTTTATTCTTTTTTTTCACAAAAACCTTTCTATCTTTCTCATCAAAACCGCCCGCCACTGTCATTTTCGCTTTTATTCTTTCATGTGGATGGTAATCTTCAAGTGTCACCATATCTGGTCGAAAAGTTTCCAGATCTTTGATTTTATTACTTAAAACCAATTTCGGAAATGGTTTTGGTTTGCGCTTCAACTGCTCTTTAACTTGTTCCATGTGGTCTTCGTATATATGAACATCACCACCTGTCCAAATAAATTCTCCGGGTTCATAACCAGCGATCTTCGCTACAACCATAGTCAAAGCAGAATAACTGGCAATGTTGAAAGGAACACCTAAAAAGGTATCACAACTTCGTTGATACAATAAACACGATAATTTGTTCCCGGAAACATTGAAATGAAAAAGTATGTGACACAAAGGAAAAGAGAGGGCTTCTCCTGGTTTCGCCATTGCATAAAGAAATTGCGGATTCCAAGCCGATAAAATAGCATGTTTTCTTTCTGGAAAATTCTTCAAAGTATCTATAACCCAAGCG
>CAYQCS010000021.1:0-7821 GCA_964416105.1 uncultured Candidatus Saccharibacteria bacterium | reverse complement strand
AAAGCTAGAAAATCTAGCACAGGCCCTGTCAAGAAAGTCGACGCCACACCAAAGGTTAAGGGCGATATCGAATTGACTGAAGAACAAAAGCAAACCATTATGGGTAAGCTTTCTTCTGGCATGAAGAATCCTCCGATAATCGGAGACTTGGTCGAAGGACCAGTGATCGCTTTGGAGAAATCCGCTGTTTATGTAGATTTGGCTCCGTTTGGTACCGGTATTATTTATGGTCGTGAATACATGATCGCTCGAGATGTTATCAAGAAGATAAATGTCGGCGATGTTATTGCAGCAAAAATAGTAGATAATGCTCACAAAGAAGGCTACCTAGAACTTTCTCTCAAAGAAGCTCGCCAAGCTCTGATCTGGAATGAAGCCGAGATCGCTATAAAAGAAAAGAAAGTTCTTGATCTTCTAGTAAAAGAGGCTAACAAAGGTGGTTTGCTTATCGAATGGCAAGGAATACTCGGCTTCCTTCCCGCTTCTCAACTCAAGACCGATCATTACCCTCGCATTTCTGATGGTGACAAGGACAAGATTTTGGAAGAATTGAAAAAGTTGGTTGGCACCCGTCTTCAGGTTGTCATCATCACCGCCGATCCAAAAGAAGGTAAACTAATATTCTCCGAAAAAGGATTCGAGACCAAAGAAAAAGAAAAGATCGTAAGTAAATACGAAATCGGCGACAGCGTCGATGGTACTATTACCGGGGTAGTAGACTTCGGAGTCTTCGTCAAACTAGAAGAAGGACTTGAGGGTCTTATCCATATCTCTGAAATAGATTGGGGTCTAGTAGATGATCCTAGAAACTTCGTCAAAGTCGGCCAAAAGATAAAAGCCAAGATAATCGAGATCAAAGATGGCAAGATTTCTTTGTCATTGAAGCAATTGAAACCGAATCCTTGGATTGAGGCTAGCAAAAAATATCAAAAGGATATGATCGTCTCTGGTGTTGTTATCAAGTTCAATAAACATGGAGCCTTAGCTTCTCTAGAAGAGGGTGTAGCTGGTCTAGTTCATGTATCTGAATTTGGCTCAGAAGAAAAATTGAGGAAGAATCTCGAATTGGGCAAAGCTTATGATTTCAAAATATCACTTTTTGATTCAAAAGATCAAAAGATGACTTTGACATTCATTGGTGAGAAGAAGGTGTAATCACCCCCCCATTAAACGCACTCATCGCCTTCTCTTTCCCCTCTTCAAGTAAAACTGCAACCGCTTCCGATACAGTTTTGCAGACCTTTTTTAGCACCTTCAATTCATCTTCTTTGAACTTGCCCAAAATAAATTTCTCAATCTTATCTTCCCCATTGATCAGCTTGGCATTACCTTTTGCATTCTCTGGTGCTGTACCGATACGGATTCGTACAAAGGCTTCGGTCTTCACCGCTTTGATGATAGACTCCAAACCATTGTGTCCACCAGAACTACGATTGAAAGAAATTCTAATCTTACCCAAAGGTAAAGAAAAATCATCGTAAATAACAATCAATTTTTCTGCTTGTTTAACACTCTTGATCAGTGGAGTGACTGCTTTGCCAGAATTATTCATGAAAGTTTCTGGAGCAATGAGAGTAACTTTGGTCTTGCCGATTTTGGCCAATGAAACTAAAGCATTTGTCTTTTTATTAAAAGATAAATCTTCACCAAATTCTTTGGCAAGATATTCAAGTGCAATCCTACCAGCGTTGTGACGAGTATTTTTGTACTCTTCTGTCGGATTACCCAAACCGACTATTATTTGTGACATGAGAGAATTATAACAACATTTTGCATAAATTCAATTTTCGTACTATAATGCACCATTATGGAGCCAAATCAAGCCATTTCAGGCCAAAAAAACAATATCTGGGCAAATATAATGGAATGGCTCAAAGTTATAATAATAGCTCTAATAATCTCTCTGCCTATCCGCTTTTTCATCGCAGAACCATTTGTGGTCAATGGAGCCTCGATGGATCCTACTTTTGCTACAGGTCAATTCCTAATCGTTGATCGTCTAAGTTATCGCCTGGGTCAACCTACTAGAGGTGATGTTGTTGTCTTCAAGTATCCAAACAATCCAAAAACTTATTATATAAAAAGAATAATCGGTCTTCCTGGAGAAACAATAAAAATAAAAGATGGTAAAGTTTTTGTCTTGAATAATACAGATAGCGAAGAGGTGGCGCTTAATGAAGCATATATCACAGATAATCACAGATCTTATGACAATTTAACTGTCAAATTGGAAAAGGAAGAATATTTCGTTATGGGTGACAATAGAAGAGAGAGTTCTGATTCTAGATCCTGGGGGCCTTTGGAAAAAGAATTCATTGTCGGTAGACCAGTAGTTAGACTTTTTCCCATAACAAAAATATCAATTTTACCGGGGGAACATCATCAATAAACAAATGAAAAATAAAAAAGAAAATAAAGGTAAATTTGTACCTTACGAAAATCTAGATAAAATCGGCGAGATCGCAGTCTATTACGGATTCTTCCCAGAGAAAAGTCCAGCAGTAACAAAAGCCGATTATGATGCCATCAAAGATGTATTAAGCAACGACTTTATAGACGATGAATCAGAGAAACACGACCGATTACCATTACACGCCGAGGAAAAGATTGCCCTACTTAGAATGTACCAAGAAAAAAACATGCATACTTTACCTCAACCTGTAATGCTTTATTTCAAAGATCCTTTCAAAGGATCTGGCTCGAACCGATACGCTGATCTAGAGATACTTGGTTCATCTGGACCGATCGCTGAGGCCACACTAATACAAACAGCTTTGATGATGTTGAAAGAAGAAGGATACAAAGATGTAATGGTTGAAATAAATTCAATCGGCGATAAAGATTCATTAAACAAATTCTCTAGAGAGCTAACTTCTTATTATCGAAAACACATAAATGAAATGTCTGTAGATAATAGAGAAATATTCAAGAGAGATCCTTTTGAACTATTGTCGTGTCAAGACAAAAGTTGTATCGAATTGAATAGCAAAGCACCAAAATCTCTAGATTATTTATCAGAAAATGCAAGAAGACATCTAGAAGAAGTCTTGGAATATTTTGAATCTCTGAAAATCCCCTATTATGTCAATAATAGTCTACTTGGTAATCGCAAATATTGCGCCGAGACAATATTCACAATAATCGACAATAGTAAAGATAGTTCCAAATCTTCCAAAATCTTGGCTGTAGGAATGCGCTACAATAATTTGGCCAAACGACTAACAATGAAGAAGGATACTCAGGGAGTAGGTATATCACTATTGATAAAAAACAAAAAGAAAGAACTTAGAAAATCAGTTAAAAAACTAAAAAGACCAATCGCCTGTTTTGTTCAGTTAGGTCTTCAATCAAAACTGCTTTCATTACAAGTCATAGAGAAACTCCGCCAAGTCAAAATTCCTCTTTATTTGTCTTTGGCAAAAGATAAACTCGGCGCCCAAGTATCTAGTACCGAAAAATACGCCACTCCTTATGTAATCGTTATTGGCAAAAAAGAAGCGGTTGATCATACCGCAATAGTTAGAGAAAACGACAGTCATTCTCAAAATATAGTCCCGTTGGAAGAATTGGCTGATTATATGAAAAAATTAGATAAAAACTAAGTAATATTTGCGTAAAAAGAAAGTCCGTGCTACTCTATTTCCATGGCTATCAATGTAGAAATCAAGAAAAACTCTGGCGAAAACGCTCTTTCTGTTATTCGCCGTTTTACCCGCAAAGTCCAAGGCTCCGGTATTATTCCAAGAGTAAGAAGCCTTCGTTCTAGCACCAGAGTACAGTCAAAATACAAAGTCAAACAAAGGGCTCTGACACTATTATCTCGTCGAGCTCATATGGCAGAGCTTATTAAGCTTGGCAAAGCTCCAACGCGAGGTGAAAAAGGTGGTAAGAAATAATTCAGTAAAAACTTTTTCCATAATAAATGACGACTCTTCGCTAGCCGTTCCCGTTTTACCTTTTGAGGATATGAAAGAAGAAGTCATGGGCAAAGAATATATTTTGAATCTAATCTTCACTTCCCCAAAGAAAATAAAGAAATTAAATCAGATTTATAGGGACAAAAATACTGCTACCGATATTTTGAGTTTTCCTCTATCTTCAGAAGAAGGAGAAATATATATTTGTCTCGAAGAGGCACAAAAAAAGGCAAAGAAGTTTGAGAGAGAATACGAAAATTTCCTTGCTTTTCTATTTATCCACGGCCTCGTCCATTTGAAAGGACATGATCATGGTAGTACAATGGAGAATATAGAATTGAAGCTAAGAAGAAAGTTCAATATCTGACAATTTTTAATATTATATGTCTCGAAATATCATAACCGGAATAGATGTCGGCACTTATTATGTTAAAGTCATAATTGCCAGCGCCAAAGAAAGAAATGAAAAAGGTATACCAAAAATTTTGGCATCCGGAATGGCCGAATCCAAAGGTCTAAGACATGGTTATGTTACGAATATCTTGGATGTCGCTAATAGTATAAAAAAGGCAGTATCGATAGCAGAAGAAAAAGCTAATCTAAAAATAAAAAAGGCCTTTGTAGGTATATCTGGTATCGGACTTTCTGGTATTACAGTAAATAGTTTCGTAATGACATCTAGAGCAGATGCGGAGATCACTAGTCTCGATCTCAAAAATCTTCATGAGCAATGCGAAAAAGACATACCGAAACAAGACATAGCAAATCGAAGGATCATCTACGATATCCCACTTCAATACAAGATAGATGGTTCACCGTCACTTGGTTCACCAGAAGGAATGAAAGGAAATAAGATCGAACAAAAGACACTATTCATCACCTGTCTAGAACATCATGTTTCAGATTTGGTTTCCGCTGTAAATGAAGCCGGCATCGAAGTGGAAGATGTAATGCCAGCACCCTTGGCGGCTGGCTTTGTCACTTTATCAAAATCTCAAAAGATCGCTGGTTGTATCTTGACCAATATCGGTGCAGAAACAATATCTGTTGCTGTCTTCGAAAACAATATTCCAACTTCTCTGGAAGTCTTCCCTATTGGCTCTACCGATATTACAAACGATATCGCTTTGGGACTCAAGGTTCCGCTGGAAGAAGCCGAACAGATCAAGATCGGAGTCATAACAGGCAGCGCTTATCCAAAAAAGAAACTAGAAGAAATAATCGCCGCAAGACTTTCTGATATTTTCGAGCTAGTAGAAGCCCATCTCAAAAAGATTGGTAGAAATGGTCTTTTGCCGGCAGGAATAGTTATTACCGGTGGAGGCTCTGGGCTAAACTCCATAGATTCTTTGGCAAAAGTCTACCTCAAATTACCTTCTCGTATTGGATCTATCGGCTATATAGATTCGAAGTCTTCATTCAAAGATGCTACTTGGGCCGTAGCCTACGGTCTTTGCATTTGGGGATTACAGACAGAAGAAAGCTCTGAAATAGATCCATCGGCATTATATTTCAAGAAAACTTGGAAAAAAGTTCTTTTGGCTATTAAACAATTCTTGCCATAATGGTCTTACCTGGTCATATCGCTGGCGGTTTCATCGCCACCAATATAATCCTCTCTTTAATCAATCACAATTTAAGTCTTTCTCAAGTACAACTGATGTATATCTTGGGCTCATTGTCTGGAGAGATACCAGATGTAGATCTGTTACTGTTTTATTTTAAGAAAAATAAAAAAACAGATTCAACACATAGAGAATATATTACTCACGCGCCACTGTTTTGGTTGATTGTCTCTATAATGATAAGTCTTCTAGGAATTGTGATCGGATCGAAATTAGTAATTATCTCAGGAATTATATTATTAGCCGGAACTTGGAGTCATTTCATCTTAGATTCAATAGAAGACGGTATTCGTTGGTTGTGGCCAATATCAAATAAAACATTCTGTTTAATCAAAGAAAAAACTGAACAAAATAGTTACGGCAAGAAAATTGGCTCTTTATCTTATTATGTCGAATACATCAGAAGAGAATATTTCAGAAAAGTTTCATTTTATGCTGAAATTGTAGTTGTAATTATCGCTATTTTTATATTTTTTGGAATTGATTGGTAATAAAATACAATCCAAAGAAAAAGACTTGTCAATTGCTTGTATCTTGAAACCCCTATGGTAATATACAAACACGACGACTTCGAGCCTACGCTTCAGGAAGACGTTGCAGTACCTTAATGCCCAAACTTGCCCCTGAAATAGAAGCATTCGCTCGAATCAAAGTCCTAGGTGTCGGTGGTTCTGGCCAAAATGCTGTCAATCATATGATAGCCTCAAAGGTAAAAGGGGTTGATTTTGTTGCTATCAATACAGACTCTCAAGATCTTCATCGCTCTTTGACCAAGAAGCGTATAAATATTGGCAAGAATTTAACCCGCGGCCTCGGCACCGGCATGAATCCAGACCTGGGTAGAAAAGCGGCCGAAGAAACAAGAGAAGAAATCCAAGAAGTAATAAAAGGTTCTGATATGGTTTTCGTAACCTGCGGTTTGGGTGGCGGTACAGGCACAGGAGCAAGCTCGGTGGTAGCAAGAACAGCAAAAGAATCTGGTAGTTTGACTGTTGCTGTTGTGACCAAACCTTTCTATTTCGAAGGCAGACAAAGGGCCAGAATCGCTGAAGCTGGACTAGAAGAATTACGCAAAGAAGTTGACGCTATTATCGTAATACCAAATGACAGATTACTCTCTGCAATAGGCAAAGAGACTACAGTCAAGAATGCTTTCATTATGTGCGATGAGATTTTGCGTCAAGCTGTCGAAGGTATTTCTGACCTTATCACCACACCTGGACTCATCAACATAGACTTCGCTGATATCAGAACAATAATGGAAAATGCGGGATCGGCTCTGATGGGTATAGGCTCAGCTTCTGGCGAGAATCGCGCTATCGAAGCGGCCAAAGCGGCTATCAATTCCCCACTTCTCGATGTCTCTATTGCCGGAGCAAAAGGTATATTGTTCTCGATTGCTGGTGGCGAAGATCTGACAATGTTCGAAATCCAAGATGCCGCCAAAGTTATCACCGAATCGATCGATCCTGAAGCGAAAATAATCTTTGGAACCGTGCGCGATGATAAACTCAAGAAAAATGAGATCAAGATTACAGTTATCGCTACAGGTTTTCCGGAGAATCAACCATCGCAAAATAGACCTGTTCAAAATACAGCAACAGCGACGATTGCTCCGACCGAGTCCTCATTTGCTGGAATACTAAAAAGAAATCAAGAAAAAGGTAAGATATTTAATGGCCCACTCGAGCCTCGCAAAGAATCTACTGTAACCGAAAAAGTCGAAGTCAAAAAAGAAGTTCCAAAAGAAGATGAGGATGACGACTGGGGTGCAATACCGGCTTTTCTTAGAAGATCGCGGTTGAAGTAAAATAAATTGCCTCCGGACTTTGTCAATCCGGAGGACTTGAGAGGATCGGGGGGGTGGGTTTTCTCTTCTTTTTTTTATTCTTTTCTTCTTTTTTTATTCTTTTCTTCTTTTTTTATTCTTTTCTTCTTTTCTTATTCTTTTCTTCTTTTCTTCTTCTTTTCTTCTTTTCTTCTTCTTTTCTTTTAACACACCACCCCCGATCCAGTAGTCCCATTGTATCATACCAAATTTATTTGTCAAGCAATTTTTAAGTTCTGTGTACATCAAGTCAAAAAACATAGTTTTTAAGCCATAATTTTGAGGTCTGACCTCAAGGTGAAAATCTGCTATCATATAGCCATGCGCAAGCAAACTGGTTTTTTGCGAACCCTACTAACTTTGGTCATATTCGCCACACTCTTTTTCATCGTCTA
The DNA here is from genome assembly GCA_964416105.1 of uncultured Candidatus Saccharibacteria bacterium. Taxonomy (GTDB): domain Bacteria; phylum Patescibacteriota; class Minisyncoccia; order Phycocordibacterales; family PALSA-1337; genus C7867-002. Next base: position 56 of record CAYQCS010000021.1, on the reverse strand, counting down.
CTACAACCGAGAAAAATATATACCCTTATACGAGAGCGCCCGGTTATATTTCGGCA
>CAYQCS010000020.1:0-8710 GCA_964416105.1 uncultured Candidatus Saccharibacteria bacterium | reverse complement strand
AAGAAAAACAAAAATTTCGATCTTATATTTTATATAAAAATTTATCATCAATGAATTTTTTAATTCTTTCTGCCCTTTTATCCCAAGTATGCTTTTCAACATCAACAAAAGCTTGGGTCGCTAAAGCCTTACAAGACTCGATTGATTGACCGGTCTTAATTATTACCTCCTTCATTTTTTGTGGATAGTCGGCCTCAACAAGAATTGAGTTTTTCTCATTTAAAATCTCCAGAATAGATGGTATTTTAGTTGCAATAACAGGCCTCTTGCTTGCCATGTATTCAAATAGCTTCATTGGTGAAGTGTAATAAGCAGATATTTTTTCTTTGGCAGTATTAGGTAGAATCAAAATATCACCAGCTTTTTGCCAGATAGGAATCTCTGAATGTTTAACCTGACCGATAATTCTAATTGTTGAGAATCGCTCGTAATTATCCTTAAATCTTCTAACATCAAGATCTGTACCGCCAACAAATACCACCAGATAATTATTTGGCAACAATTTGGCTGACTCCGCCAAAGTATCTACACCTTTCCAGCCATAGAGATGACCTGTATACACTACTATTGTTTTATTCAAAGGTAGTGATAGCTTTTTACGTGCACTATCACGATCGATGTCTATATCAAAATCTTTGAGATCAACTGCATTTGGTTCATATAAATATTTAGAGTCATCAATATACGGAAAAAGTCTTTTAGCTTCTTTCAATTTCCAGCGATTGTGTATAAGAATCCAGCGCATTCTACTTAAATATTTACCAAATATACCAATCTTACTTTCCGGAAAATCATGCATTTCATAAAAACAATTTTTTCTAATCTTACTAATAAATATTAAAGGTAATATTTCATTCGAATAGACAATATCATCTTTATCACTATATTTCTTTAAATAAGATCTGACGGACAAAGAAAATGTAAAATAACTAGTCCAAAAGGCTAAATGACTTAAACCAGTAAATCTAAACAAATCTATAATAGGTAAATAAATTAACTTAAAATTATTCTTCACCGAATAATATAAGCAAGGATCGACATCTGTAATAGTATTCCTCTTTGGCACAAGTAATATAACCTCTATACCCTGATTAGCAAAAGCTTCGGCACTTTTGGCTGCAAAAAGAGATGCCGCCTTTTCGCTAGGAAATCTACCATGAAATATTAAAAACAATCTCATCTTTTTATAATCAAGACTCGTTGATGTTTCCTGGCTTCATAGATGACAGTCACCGAACCAAACTTATTTTTTAGTAAATCCACACCATCACTATCTTTTCTAACATCGATAATTAATCGGCCACCAGAGCCTAGTAGATCATAGACTTCATCCAAATAAGTTGAAATAGGATAATGAAATCTCCATGATATTAGAGAGATAACAAGATCAAACTTATTACCTGGAAAAATTGATTGGCCATCGACTTCTTGAATACAAATTTTGTCTTTTCTAACTCCATTTGCTAATAATAATTCCTTGGCTATATCAAGTGAGTTATAGTAAGCCGCCTTTTTTTCTAGACCATAATAGACCTTGGAATTCACCTCTGTCTTATCCAAAAGGTAGAAATTAGGTGTTTGATTCTTATCCGAGTAATGTTTATTCAACATAATATCTATACCAGCAACTCCGCAACCAATATCAAGAATCTTCTTAGGTGATTCTGGTAAATATTTTTTGATGATTGCGTACTCCCTTTCCATGTCAATAGAAAACAGTCTTTTCGTCCGAATTGGAAACAATAATGCTTCTAGTTTTATTGCGAAATTATATATTGGGAATCTGCGATTCATTACAATACGCAACAACCAAGAATAAGTCTGGTAGATGGAAAATTCTGTTCGTTGAAATAAAATATATTTCAAGGCTTTGTCAGGAATTGTGAGCATATCTGAAATTATAGCAGAAGCAGAGATTATGGCCTTGGCCTTTGAAAGCCAATCGAGGTTTTTAACCTTTTCAAAGGCTAGGAAAGCTTTCTTTCTAGCCAATTCTGGATCTGATTTTATATATTTAACCATATTAGCAAACTCCTGTGGATTATCAGGTTTAATACCAAAAGCACAATCAGAAATTATTTCTTCCAACAACTCCAGTTTCGTATAAACAATCGGCACTTTACTTGCCATATATTCATAGACTTTCATTGGAAAACCATAATTCCTAAAATGTGGTTGATCAGGATATGGTATAACCAAAATATCCATGACTTTTTGATATTCAACAACCTTTTCGAATGATTGAATTGGTAAAAAAATACAACAATCTTTGATACCGATCTCTTGGGCATATTTTCCATACGAAACAATTTCATCTGGTTTTCCGCCAACAAAAACCATCACTACATCTTGATCTTGATATTTTAATGAATCAATCATCATCTTTATCCCCTTTTCTTGACCCAAAGTTTTGAATAGACCAATATAGCTAACCAAAAATTTGTCTACTGGCACACCAAGTCTTCGGCGAATTATCTGAATACTTTCTGAATTGTTCTGTAAATAGGCACCTAAATTCACACCACCGTAAATAGTCAACGCTCTAGAAAATGGAATGAGTCTAGAAATCGACCTTTTTAATTTTTCAGATGTCGTTATTGATAGATCTACATTCTTAGCGATACAAAGATCTTTCCAAGTATTAGACAACAAATGCCAATCGGCCACAACATGGGATGATAAATTAAGTAACCAACGCCAAAATATTAATATTACCAAAAGATTTTGGTCATTCGAGAAAAATATTATCCTTTCGCTAGATTTTATTGGTTTATAATTAGATTGCTTGAGCAAGAACCAAGGTATCCAAAAAAAGAAATATATCGTCCTCTTCAAAGAATTTGGTATATTCAAGTTGATCAAAGATGAATCAACCCCTTCTAGCGAAAGGGTGTTACAAACCACAAATCGAAAATTATTGCCGAGTTCACTATGAAATGCCTTGGCTAATTCCAATATATAATTATGATCAGCAGTACTCCCAGGATATTTTTTGGCTGTTAAATATATGAACTTCATTATCCTTGAATTATTTCCTTAATTTTAATTGCAAGACTTCTTAAGTTGTGATTACTCACAACGGTTAATCGTAATATCTCACCCCAAGACCTAATTTCTCCAATATTAGATAAAAGCAAAAAATTTAACTTTAAAATTAATTCTTCGATGTTTCCTTCTTCAAAAATAAAAATCTCATCAATTAAACCGTGTAGATTCTTATTAGAGGCCAACACCAAACACTCACACGCCATTGCTTCAAATATCGTTTTATCATACATTCCACTTGAACTTAGGTTAACAAATATTTGATGTTTGTTGTATACCTCTACTGTCTTTTCATTTGGAACACCGGGATAAAATTTAACCTGACCAGAAAGACCGCTGTCTTTTATTTTTTGCTTCAATGATTCATGATATTGTCTGTCGGTAGGTAGAGAATCACCATAAAATGAGGCAGAAAAAACAATACCTTGCCTCCTTAATTCTATCAAAGCGTCAATAAGTAGGCCCGGTTTCTTAACTGGTGATATTCTCCCCAGGAACAAAATAGATTTTTCAACCCTTTCAATATTAGCTTTTCTTTCAAATAAATCAGTATTTATTCCAACAGGCATCAAGACGGTCTTCTTGTATTTTGCAGTAAATGAATATTTTGATGTACAAAAAACCTTATTACAGAAAAAAGCAGCTGCATCGGTTAAAAATGATCCCGCATGATGATTGCGCCACATATAGACTTTCTTTTTCATTATGAGCCAAAATAGACCTCCTAAAAGCACGTATTCCTGATTCATATGCACAAAAACCGCGTCGTAATTTTTTCTCTCCCGCCATATATACAACCAAAATCGTACTACATATCTAAGTCTCTTAAAGAATTGAGAATTGGTCATTGAAAATTGATCATTTCTCTCCCCCTCTTTCCCCAACGACAACACCCTGACATTGCTTGGCAAATCATACTCTCCTTTTTCCAAACATATACCGACAATAGATTCAAAATGATTAGCAAATTCAATAATCCAACCATGAAAAAAACCTAGGATTGGATCATTTTTGTTTACTTTTTGGGTAATTATGAGTAGCTTTTTTACCATCTGTTTATATTATCCTATTTGATTCCTAACCTTAAATATCAATCTATAAAGCAAAAAGCTTTCAATAGCGATCAGTGCACTGACTATAAGTTGTGAGATAAGGTGATGTAAACCTGTATAATTAACCAGCAAGAATATTCCCAATGTATTCAAGCTTAAATTAGTCACACTGATTACAACAATAGCCATAGCCTGATAATGAATACGATCACTCGAAAATTCAGCAAATGTCCAGTACTTTTGCATTGTAAAACTTACTGCTATAGAGAGAATATAAGACATTACTGAAGAGGTCAGATACCAGATACCAATAATGTCGGTAAATAAAAACAAAAAAAATAGATTGGTGGCAGTCGCCAATCCACCAGAAATCAAATATCTTAAGAGTTTCATCTGTTTAGGATGATTCTGATTTAAACTATTGTAATTATTTTTAAAGAAATCAATCATCTTATAGGCTTTTAATAATATCTTCCGCAAATCTTACAGATTCAAAACTACTAATAATTGCCCCAACCTCCCTAGCAACACCGACATCTGTAGAAATTATTTTGCACCCAGCATAATTGGCTTCGACTAAGGTCATTCCATAACCTTCAAATAAAGAAGTATTCAAGAAAAGATCTGCTGTTTTGTAATATGAATAAAGAATCCCTTTATCTACCCAATTCTCAAATACTACCGAATTTTCTAATCTTCTCGATTTAACCAAATGCTTCAAAGATTTCTCTCTACTACCATTTCCCACAATCAATAAACCAGCACCTGGAAATGATTTAATAACTTCTGCCCAAGAATTTATAGCTAGTTCAATATTTTTTTCTTTTTCCAACCGTGAAGCCATTAGAGCAACCTTAGCAAACTGCTTATACTTCTGATGTAAATCGACTATTATAGGGGCACTTTTGATTAATTCTCCGTCAACGAAAATAGGACGAACCTCAATAACTGGCCTATCTTTGAGATCGATACATTTTTGATCAAAAATAGAACTGACATAATCCTTGATTCTATTAGAAACAACTCTTATCCTATCAGCTCTCGGTAAATATCGTTTGGATAAAAATAATCTAATCTTATTTAAGTAATTCTTTTTGAAATAAGGACTACCGATATCTCCGTGAATCTGAATCTCAAGTGGTATATTGAATTTATCCTTTAAATAAACACCCACCATTGCAGTCAAGGAAGAATCTTGGCATGTTATTTCATTGATCTTTCTTTCCCCGATTATCGTCACACCGATCTTTTTTGCATCTATTGGATAAAACAGCCTAGATACAGAATCGGTACTATATACTTTGCAATTATCTGATAATTCAAATTTATCTGCTAGACCCTGTTTCTTTGTATTGAAAACCAAAATATCTACAGTCTCATAACTTTGAGCATACTTGATCTGCCGCAAAGCAACATCGCTCTTTTTATCAAAGATAAGCCGATCTGTTGATATCATCAATAACCTTTTATTCATATAGTCTATTATGAGGACTTAGAAATTTTCAGTATTTCATCTCCAATATTTTCCCAAGTATGAATCCATGTGAATCTTCTAATCTTCTCAACTTGACTGATTCTGTTTCTCGGATCAGACAACCACACGATCTTCTCTGCTATGTCTTCTTTGTTTTGTGGATCAACGAAAATAGCACAATCCTTAACTCTTTCCGATATTCCATTCTCTTTGGTCAAAATAAAAGGGGTGCCGACTTTTATAGCATCAAATATCATATTCGGACTAATATCCCCTAACGAAGCTAAAATGACCGCATAGGAATGATGGATTTTCTCTACAAAACTATCATATACAGCTTTACCACAATCCAAGTCTATGCTAGGTAAATTACTCTCTTTGACTTTTTCTTCCGCCAAATCAAAAGCTTGTTTCAAAAATTCCACATTCTTCCACTTAAGTGTTCTGGTTCCAGCTACAAAAGATCTGTTTTCTGGTTCTACAGCAGGTTCACGTGGACCACAATAATTCTCGACGATATAGTTCTTTTTTGGATTTAACTTATAAGCTGACTCAAATATTTTCTTTTGCCAATCAGTACTGAATATTATAGCTTCAGCTTCTTTCAAGGCTTTACCACCCCAACGCATAATTAATCTCTCTTTACCAGTAAAACGAATAGTTTTATCTTGATAAAAATCTTTAAATAAAACCAAATTACCGGTTCTTTCAACATAAGATTCCCAGAGAAAATCTCCTCCAGTTCTTATAATGTATTTCTTGCGCATCAGTTTACAAGCAAACATAGTCGGTACTGCCGCCGACCAAGTATCCAGAACCAAAATCAAATCGGCATTCCAGCCCTTTCGAATTATTTTGGAAAAAAATAAGATATGTCTCACAAGAGGAGGAAAAGCTCTCTCCCAACGGTAGGCGGCAACTTTTACATCATGTCCTTGTTTTTTCCATGTCTCATACAGATTTCTAGCGTACTGGGCCGGCCCTCCAATATCTGGTGGATATATCCCTGAAGCAATAAGGATTTTCATGCGGTTATATTAGCACAAAACAGAGAATTATTTCTTGCTTATATAACCTATGACAGCCTTATGATCACTAACGCCTTCTCTCAATTCTACGTCTTTAATCAAATATTCTTTTGTAGAAAATAAATGATCAACCATATATCTCAAGTTTTTCACCCTATGAAGATTCGGATCAATACTAGAATCATATTTCAAAGGGATATTATCTTTATAAATAGAAGCTATCTTATTGAATATTTCCCAACCTCTCGAAGCATTGAAATCTCCACAAAATACAACATCTTTATATTTAGAAAGTAGACTTAACAATTTATCCAAATCCTCTCTTTGCACATCATCAGCCATTCCGTCGGGAGTCCAAGTAAAATGTGTAGTACCAATATTGATACAATCTTCACCATATTTTATTTTGGCAACAATCAAAACTTTGGCAACTGTATTGTTCAGGTTTGCTAAAGTACTCTTGTCATGAAATTTTATTTGTCCTTCATTACCCCTGTAATAGATCGCTTCGAAATCTGAGATCTTCATCTTCGACAAAATAGCAACCCCCGATCTTCCTTCTACATTATCTGAAGTAAAGAGGTGTTTGGTCATCGGTTTGAAAATTCCATCCATATTTAATTCTTTTTTCAAAAATTCAAAATTACTTTCCATAACTTCCTGAATACAGAGCACATCTGGCTTCTCAGAGATTAAAAAATTACGAACCAGATCAAGATGTCTGTCTCTTTCAACATTCAGTGAAATCAGCTTTAAATAATTCTGTGACATATTATATCTATTACAATCTTGCATCCTACGCAATAAGAATCTTCTTCATTTTCTCCGCAATATATTCCCAGCGATAATTTTTATTGACCATCTCTCTAGCTTTTCTAACGATGTACTCTCTTGATTCTTTATCTTTAATCAATTTCTCTACTTTTTTAGCGATGCTTCTTGGATTATTGACCTCACAAAACAATCCCGTTTCCCCATCCTTCAAGAAATCTGGTATACCACCAACAGGGGTTCCGATAACAGGTATTCCTGCGGCCATCGCTTCCAAAAACGAATTACCCAAACCTTCTGATAACGATGGTCTAATAAAGATATCTGAGATATGCAAATATTTTGACATCTCTGAATGTGGGATGTAACCCAAGAATCTAACTCTGTTGCCAACACCGTGAATCGGTTCAAATTTCATTGCCAATTTACGCAAATTTTCTTCTTCATATCCTTTACCCAAAATCAAAATTTTGACATTATTGGGTAAAAATTCCAAAGAACTGATAAGATCATTCACTGCGTTCTTAACTACCAATCTTGAAGTAGTAATGAGGAAAATATCGCCTTCTTTTTTACCCATCTTATTGGCAAGAGACTTGATCGCATTGGGATCATCTCTTTTGTAAAACAAATCATAATCAACAGCATTTGGTATCACAGTAATCGGGCATTTGGCACCCATCTCTCTAGCCCAATCGGCTAAGTAGACAGAAATGGCTTGAATGTAATCGGCCTTCGTAAACATCATTCTGAAAAGTGGATAGAGGGGCAAAGCGCGATGTTTGATATATGGGATCGGATCGCCATCTTGCAAAGTAAAAATGAATTTAATCTTCGGCTTTATTAGCTTGAATATAATCGCCGCAAAAGAATTGTAGGTGGCCATGAATGACCAGATAGTGTCGTATTTTCTTTTACGATTCAACGATAGTGCTTTCAGTGGACCAAAAAACAAAAGAAAATATTTGTTCAAATGCAAATACCAAGGTAAAGAGTCCGATGTAGTTTTTTGATTTGCCGACCAACCAACACGGTAAACATTTACATTTCCGATCTTTTCGTACTTTGGGAGTTTGCGATCCAAACGAAGTGTAATGAGATCAAATTCGATATCGCTAGGCGGTATCCTATCGGTAATCTCTTTTATAGCCACCTCTGCCCCGCCAATAAAACGAGGGTAATAAACCAAAGAAAATATCAGTATTTTTCGCATAACATCATTCTAGGATAGTCAATGTCAAAGCGCAATATTGCAATGCGTAAGGGGCCGGCATATGCATTTTGTAATATTGCAATGCGATTTGAGCCCCTAAAAAATTGCCCATATTTTGGTACCGCCT
>CAYQCS010000019.1:0-8737 GCA_964416105.1 uncultured Candidatus Saccharibacteria bacterium | reverse complement strand
TTTAGCATCTTCTTGTATTCCAGTCTCGTGGGTGATAATTCGTATCAATCCCGCATGCATCGCTTGAACTATGGCCCCAGAAGAACCTTCGGCGTTTGAAGGGTATATCACTGCGCCACATTTGTTTATCAACTCTCTAAATTGGTCACTGGCTACATCTATGCGTCCGTATGCATGGATATTGGGTGTTTTCGTTAATTCTTTTTTGTATAGATTTATGAAATCTTCTTCACCGAATATTGGTCCACAAATATGTAGGTGTAAATCTGGGGTTTTGACAAAAGCTTCTATTGCAAGATCAAGACCTTTCAGGACAGCACCTCCACCACCAAACCAAATAAAATGTTTTCTCGCTTCTATAAAGTTTTTGTCTTTAGGAAAATCAAAAAGCAAAACTGCAGAAATTGGTATGAAATAAGTTTTCTTGCCAAATTGTTCAAAAGTCTTGAATATAGTCCTATTACCAAAACCTTCCAAGTAATCGGCCAGTTCAGCACTTTTTGATGGAGCCACTTTTCTTCTGGCTTTAAGCCTAACACCACGCCTTTTCTCTAGATAGTCTAGACGATCTTGCTCCGATTTATTATAAGCCGACCAATGAGAAATGAGAATATGGAAAACCTTGATACAGCCTTTTGGTAAAGATCTACCGAATCTCTCGATATTATTTTCTGTGTCAATAAAAACCTTGTAATTTTTCCCAGGTATAGTTTTGGTCTTTTTGGAATCGACTATATCTACTGCGTATCCTTTTTTTGAGAATAATCTAGCTATTTCAAAACATTCCCAATACATCGTATGGATATTAGAGAATGATTTCCATGGTTCTATCGTGAATGGTTCAGTAATATATGCGATTAAGATTTCTCCTTTTTTATTACCGATAGCTGGCAATCGTACCCGGTGAAAAAGTTTATTAGTTATTTTGTTGCGATAAGCCCAGTAGATTTTCTTTAGATAGCCTATCTTGAGATGTCGAGTATTATTCTGCATAGTATTTTTTATGAGATTTAAGCCACAATTCTAAACAGAGAAGATTCCAGATTTTATCGAAGATTTTGTCTTCCTTTGTAATTTTTTTGCTCTTATTACTATAGAATAATTCGAGCAATTTTTGTACAGGTTTTTCATTTATATAATGGTAGATATTTGCACCTCTGGCTAGATTTTGTCGTACAAATGCCTCTATCTTCTCAGTTTTGAGCCAATCCAGTATCGGTGCGCCGAAGCCTTGTTTTTTCCTATAAACAAATTCTTTCGGCATTATCTCGGCTAGAATATCTTTTAGGATTATTTTGCCAGTTTTTCTGTTCATCTTGAATTCTTGTGGTATATTATAGACATATTCAGCAAGTTTATAATCCAAAAAAGGACAGCGAACTTCTAGAGAATTCATCATGCTTGTGCGGTCGACTTTTACCAAAAGCTGTCCTGGTAGATAAGTCGTCAGATCAAAAATATTTATTTTATCTATACAGCCCCGAACGCTGTCGATTGATTTATCCATGATGTCATCATTAACTGCACACTTATTTTTCAAGAGCTTTTTTCTTTCGGCTTTAGGAAAAACAGTAATATATTTCAAATATTCTTTAAATTGGTTGGAAAATATTATATTTTTTAATCTAGTGATTTTGTTGGTATTCCAATATTTGGAATACCAACCATAGCCCATGAACAGCTCATCGGCTCCGTCTCCGGACAAAGCTACTTTTACTTTTGAAGATGCTAATCTTGAAACTAGATGTTGAGGAAAGTTTGAAGAACTAGAATGAGGTTCATCCATGTACTCGATAACATTTTCTAATTCGTGAGTTAGATCTGGACTAGCTTGAAGTGTATAATGATCCGTTTTTATTTTTTCTGATGCTTGTTTGGCGTAGGGGAGCTCGTTTATCAAGTTTCCATAGCCAACAGAGAAAGTTTTTATTGGTTTAGTACTATATTTATGAGCGTAAGCGGTAATAAGTGTAGAGTCAACTCCTCCTGATAATAAAGCACCTATTTCCACATCAGCAATCATCCTTTTCTTAATTGATTGATCAAAAAGATACTTTATTTGACTTTTTGCTTCTTGATATCCAACTCTTAACGATTGTTTTTTTAGTTGCCAATATTTATCAATCAGTATTTGATTGTTAGACCACATGGCATAGTATGCTGGTGGCAGAGTTTTAATATTGGAATATATTGTTTTCCATGGCGGTATATATGTTAGAGCCAGATAATTGTCTATTGCCATAGGATCTACTTTTCCTTTTACTCCTCCAGCAAAAATTGCCTTTATTTCTGATGCGATGATTATGTTACCTTGTTCGTCGAATGCGTAATACAATGGTTTCTTACCAAATCGATCTCTAGCCATGAATAACCGATTTTTATCCTGGTCCCAAATTACAAAAGCAAACATGCCATCCAAATACTTAGGACATTCCTGGCCATACTCTATATATGCTTTTAATATTACTTCTGTATCAGATCTGGTAGAAAAATTATGCCCGAGTCTTTCTAGTTCTTTCTTTAGTTCCTGATAGTTATATATTTCTCCATTAAATGTAATTGCAATATTTTTGTAGTTGTCTTTCATTGGTTGATGTCCACCAGATAGATCTATAATAGATAGACGTGTTTGCCCTAAAATACAAGTCGGGTTATTTTTGTCTCCAAATCTAATATTACCCTGATCGTCAGGTCCTCTTTTTGATAGGGGAATAAGCATGGCCTGTATCTTCTTATCATCAAAGGATTTTAGATTTTTTCCAACTATTGCTATTATTCCACACATATTATTTTAAGTTTTTGAGATATTTTTCGAAGAAACTTTGAGTAGTATATTCCTTCAGAGTTCGATTATAAGCATTTTCGATGATTATTTGATATTTTTCCCAGTTCGCAAGGATCTCTCTGATTTTTTCTTCGAGCTTACCATCTTCGTAATAGACAAATTCTTTTCCTGGTGTGTAATATCTTTCAACGACATTGAAAGGATCTTTTCTTACTAATAATAATGCCCTTGATATTGCCGCCTCGGCAAAACGTGTTTTGAATTGAGGGACTAAGTGTTCTTTCTTTGAGATAAAGCTCCAAAAATAATTATACCAAGATTTTTTTGGTAATAGCGCAAAAGCCTTGTTATGTTCGTAGTCTTTAGTTTTCCATGTTGCACGAAGAAGTTTACCGGGACACCACAGTAAACCATGCACCAAAGCAATCTTAGTTTCTGAAAGTAGTTTCATTTTTGTCTTATAATCGATTTCTCGATCAGTTATCAGATCATTTTTCGATGGTAATCCGAGATAATAACGGATAGTGTTGATTAGTCCGATATTATGAGAACGAGCGACAAAACGATAGTTAAACTTACTTATTATCTTGATATTTTTTTCGAGCTCTTTTGAATTGATATTACCAATATATATAATGTCGTATTTTTTTTCGACTTTTGAAGGTATTTTTTCTTCGTTTATAGGGTAGAAGACGGTTTCTCTACGATTACAACCTTGTAATTTATTTAACCATTCTGTTGTATATGGACAAATATTGAAGATCTTGTAAAAAGACATCTCATATTCTTCGCGCCGAAATACTGGATCTGGTGACATGAATCGGTTCGGTTCCTCAACATCAAAATAAACTATCTTTTTATCTGAGATTCGATCAAGAAGAGAGAATTTTAGCCTGGCTTCTATAAAATAAAAATCTCCACATTTATCTTCAAAACGCTTAAAATCATATTGCTGCATCGGGTCTTCTTTGGAAACTTTTGTTGCCCAATCAAAGATTTTCATGTTTATATTTTAAAATCTAATCCCTTTGGTACGAATAAATAATTGTAGTCCGTGTCGTTTACTGCTACAAAAGGAACAACTTTCCAGCCAGATATCTTGAAGATGTTGTAATCAAGTTCTGCTATCTTTTTTATTAAATCTTCAGGATTAAAATTTATCTTAGGATTTTTACATATTTCCACAAGTATTATTGGTCTAAAATTCTTAATAGTATTAATTGCCCCATAAATAACCTCTTTCTCGTGTCCTTCTACATCAATTTTGATGAAATCAAGTCTTGTTATTTCCTGGATCTTTACAAAATCATCAATTGTAATTGTAATGACATTTTCTGTTGCTACAATTGGTTTTTTTCCAGTAATTTTTAGACCGGAATATGCATTGTCTGATGTATTATAAAAAGTGGATGTACCATTTTTATCTGATAAGGCCATGGGAACAGGATAAACATTGTTTAAGCCGCTAATATTTTTTAGAAGGAATTGATATGTTTTACGTGATGGTTCAAAAGAGAATATCTTTCCAGTATTTGAAGCCTGTAGTGCCATAGGTACAGTATGTGTTCCAATATTTGCTCCAATATCAAAGATGATACTATTTGGTTTAACAATTTTTCTTATTAATTCTAATTCGGCTCTTTCAAAATTACCGACGCGAATAATTTTTTGGCCGATATCCGTACTAGTATCGTAGTAGAATTTTCGATTGTATAAATTTGTATAGATATTTCTATTAAAGAACCTTAATACAAAATCTATGATCGGAGCAATTCGTACGTATATTCTTTTGTTTAGTGTATACATGATTTTACTGTTCTATTGTCCAAGGCATTATCGGGGCCAATAAACCAGGTCTCTTATTTGTCCAATAAACTGATTTACTTAGTCCTCCTTGAATAGAAAAATATATTGAAGGACCACCTTTGTTTGGCTCAAATAACCAAGATCGATTATGTAAACCACCTATCAATTCTATTCTGTAGTTACCTTCATTGAGAAGATGAGATGGGAGTTTTGATCTGATAGTGAAATTGCCGAGCATGATTTTTGGCCAAGTCGATTCTTCACCGTCAGTTTGATATGATCTATACAGTAAATTATTATCTTCAGAATATAGGGCGTATCCTATTGTCAATGATGGGTCGATTTCTCCAGCTCTTGCTTCAATGCAAATGTTTAGATCTGAGTCGTTCCTAATAGGTGATGTTTCAAGATTACCATCATTATTAGATATATATATTTTTGTTGGAGTAAAAAATGGATTCTCAAATTCATTGTTTGAATTTACCCAAATACTTTCGGTTGTAGTTCTATTTCCATTAAGATATTCTTTAGTTGTTTGTGATACATCAGTGCTATCTTTTTTGATTTTTCCATTTTCAATTAGAATGCATCTATTGCAGAGTTGCTCAATTGCAGCCATATTATGAGTCACAAAAATGATAGTTCGACCGTCCTTTCTTGTAAGCTCCTCCATTTTTCCTAGACACTTTTTTTGGAACTCAGCGTCTCCGACTGCCAAGACTTCATCTACAAGTAAAATGTCTGGCTCCATGTGGGCAGCAACAGAGAAGGCAAGACGAACATACATACCGCTCGAATAGTATTTAACTGGTGTGTCGAGAAATTTATCTATTCCAGCAAATTCAACAATCTTATTAAATTTATTTACTATTTCTTTGTGGCCCATACCAAGTATGGCTCCGTTTAAGAAAATATTTTCTCGGCCAGTCAATTCTGGATGAAAACCTGTTCCGACTTCGAGTAGACTTCCAACTGTGCCACGCATGGTTATTTCTCCTTCAGTAGGTGGAGTGATTTGAGATAGTATCTTCAACAGTGTCGATTTGCCAGCACCATTATGACCTATGATACCGACTATTTCTCTTGGCATAATAGAAAAATTGATATCCTTGAGAGCCCAAAAATCTTCTTTTTTATTCAGGCCTGCTATAGACTTGGTTTTCTGCTTCAGAAATGCAAATGGTTTCCTGATTATTGTCATAAGAACATCACGCAAAGCGATATAACCACCTCGTTCGTGTGTTATTCTGTATCTTTTACTTACATTTTTGATTTCGATTATTGGTTTCATGTTTTTCGTTTAAACTATATCAGCGAAATACCTTTCTATCTTTTTGAATACGTATATACCTACTAAAAGTATCAATAAACATGCTGTGAAAGAAATAATAAGAAGTACCCAATTGATTGGTGCTGTACCAAGCAAGGCTGCTCTAGCATTCTGGATCACTCCCATCATAGGATTTAATGCAAGATACATTGAATACTTACCAGCAATGCTGGCCGGATATATTACAGGGGTGAGGAATAAAAGTATTTGAATGAAGAATGGTAGAGCATAACGAACGTCACGATATTTGACATTTATTGCGGCCAAGAATAATCCTCCTCCAGTGGCTGCCATAAAAGTAATAACAAGAAGAATTGGAATCAAAAGAATTCCTGCAAGATTGGGTGTATAACCGTAATAAAACATAAGTCCTATTAGAATTACAGTAGCTATTAGGAAATCGACAAGCTTTGTAATTACTGAAGAGATCGGAAGGATGAGTCTAGGAAAATAGACTTTTGTAATTATTGCTTGGTTATTGACAAGAGAACCGCTTGTATCAGAAAGGGCGCTCGAGAAGAATTGCCAGAATAGAAGACCTACATATACGAATATAGGGTAGGGAACATTGTCTGATGGAATTTTGGCCAACCCTCCAAAGAAGACTGAGAAGACTACCATTGTGATAAAAGGCTGAAATATTGCCCAACTTATACCAATGATAGTTTGTTTGTATCTGACTTTGAGATCGCGCCAAGAAAAGAAATATAGAAGTTCGCGGTACTGCCAGATCTCTTTTAGATCTGATAGATGAAATATTTTCTTTGGTCTGATTATAGTTATTGAATTGATATTAGTCTTCATGTCTGTAAATTTTACCACTTATTAATCTTGTTCACGACTTTTTTCTTGATAGAGAGATAGGCCTTTTCTGCTCCTCTCTCTATATCAGGTGAGAGAAGTCGTAGTATCTCTTTTCCAAGGATACGATATTGACCACCAACTTTATTGGCTCGAAGCAAACCTTTTTTAAGTAAGCGTTTAATAGTGCTCTCACTTATTCGGAGAATATTCTTAGTTTCTCCGGTAGTATAAACATTGTGGGGTCTTATTTCTTCGGTCATGAGGCTATTTTAGTCGAAGTATCAGAAGGTGTCAAATAGTGTCATGGTTGTTTTTCTAAGATATTTGCCTGAATAGGGTTCGATTTGCATACTTTCAACTGTTTTTATCCTATTAAGTGTTTGAAAGATTTTATATTATCCTGTACGATAGGTCTTACGATTTAAACAAATTAATTCGAAATAGAACATGCCCACAAAAAAAGTAATTCATGGTATAACGGTTCTGTCATTGTTTGCGATCACGATTTTTCCGCTTATTGTTACCAATTCTTTCTTCTTTCCGTTCATCACAGGTAAAGCCTTCTATTTCAGATTATTGGTTGAAATAGCTTTTGCAGGGTGGGTTTTATTGGCTTTCATGGATTCCAAATATCGTCCAAGACTTACTCCGATGACTGTTGGAGTGACCTCGTTTGTGATTATTGCTTTGATTGCCGATCTCCTTGGAGTCAATCCAATTCGTAGTCTTTGGTCCAATTTCGAAAGAATGGAGGGCTGGATTACTATTATCCATTTGTGGGCGTTCTTTCTGGTCTCGGGCAATCTTTTTGGTCGTGATGAAGAGGGTAGGAAAATGTGGCATCTTTGGTTCAATACCTCTCTCTTTATTGCAACTATAGTCTCTGTTTATGGATTGACCCAATTATTTGGTTGGACCAACGTTCATCAGGGTAGTACTAGATTGGATGCTTCTTTGGGTAACTCAGCTTATTTGGCTGTTTACATGATGATACATGCTTTTATGGCAATGTATATGTTCTTTGATATTAGATTAAAAAAGCACAATTCTTTATTCTTGAATTGGGTATATCCTGTTTTAGCCGTATTGTTTGCGTTTATAGTTTTTCAGACACAAACAAGAGGTACTATTTTGGGTCTTGCTGGGGGAATTATTTTGGCTCTAGCCTTGTTTTCTATTTTTGCAAACAAAGAACCAAAGAAGTATCGTCTTATCTCAGGTGGAATAATTCTTCTTATAATTATTCTTGGCCTCTCACTTTGGTTGAATAGAAACACTACTTTTGTCAAAAATAGTGAAGTGTTGAATCGCTTGGCCAGTATTTCTATAAAAGATGTAAAGACCCAAGCTAGAGGATACATCTGGCCAATGGCTATAAAGGGCGCCATGGAAAGACCGATTCTTGGTTGGGGGCAAGAGAACTTCAACTATATTTTCAATGCCAATTATGAACCAAAGATGTATAACCAGGAACAATGGTTCGATAGAGCTCACAATGTATTCCTTGATTGGTTAGTAGCATCTGGTTTTGTTGGTTTGCTAGCATATCTGTCCTTGTATGTATTATTGATTATTACTTTATGGAAATCAGAATTAAATATTTGGAAAAAGAGCGTTCTTATAGGTTTGGTAGTTGGTTATACAATCCATAATATTTTTGTTTTCGATAACCTTGCGAGCTATGTTATGTTTTTCTCCATTATTGCTTTTAGTGAGTCTTTTAATAGAAAGAATTATCCAACAATTTTTGGTGAAAAACATTTACATAAAGATGCTATAGAATGGGTTGTACTTCCGATTGTCGTAGTATGTCTTGGCTTTGTACTTTATTTTTACCAATATCGTCTGGTACAAGCCAATAGTCGTCTGATCGATGCGATGTATGCTTGTAACAGCAATCCAATAGCTGATTTGTTCGAAAAGTCCTTGCGAGTTAATGTGTATGCTTCCAAACAGGAAACTAGGGAACAGCTGATGAATTGTTCTTTAAGAGTGATCAATTCCAATCAAAT
>CAYQCS010000018.1:0-9198 GCA_964416105.1 uncultured Candidatus Saccharibacteria bacterium | reverse complement strand
TGATAGTCTGCGATAATTGGTTATTGGTTATTGGTGTTTGGTTATCCTCCTTACTTCCACCTCGTCTTAATATACTCCTCCGCCTCACTCATTGAAAAAGGTTGGGTCGAATTGCCCATTCGAACAAAAAACTCTTCTTTACCTTCGGCGTTTGCGATATAGGCTGGCTTGTGGCTTGGGTCTACAGCGACAATACAAGCTTCATTACTATCGAAATAGTCGAAACGAACATGGATATAGTTGGCAAATTTGACACCAAGCATAGTTTTGACCAGGTTATTCAAGTGATTTTCGAATCCATAACGATTTTTCTTGGCCAAAGTTTCGTAATCATTCTTGAGACCTGTAACTTTGCCCTCATCGTCAACGCCGATGATAAGCGTACCACCATCGGCATTCATAAAACCAGCAATAGTCTTGACCACGGCCCTCTCTACATCTTTGCTGATACATTTTCGACGAAGATCATAACGAAGTGTTTGCTTATATTCCAAAAATAACCCTTCACCTTCTTTAAGAAACATTTGTAAACTCTTGGAATGAATCGGCTTCTTCATCGTATTGTCTATAGTCTGTTTGATGATTTCAGAATATTCTTCATATCCAGCTACATTTTGAATCTTAGTCACTCGACCGTTATCGTGTTCCAAAATCAAAGTTGCATGCCTTAAAATACGATCTAGTGGACCTTGAGAAGTCTCTACAGCAACAATGTGAAGCAAAGAGACTGACTTCCTTTTTTTGAGAATCAAACCAGAGTGACGAACAATCTCCTTCTCACGGATTTCGTAAAATTTAAGATACCAATCGAAGAATAACCCAAGAATATAGAAGAGCTGAAATAATGAAAAAACTATTATTACAAAATTGTTATAACTTACAAAACCATCAAATTTGAAGTACTTGAACAACTGCTCATAATTGGCCAGATAAGAAACCGCCATGAAGACCACGGTAGCCAAGATTTCCATTAAGATAACATTACGCAAAAAGACTACTGGACCCTCTTTGATTATTATCCTTTTCATGTGGTTATCCTAGCATATTTCCCTCGCAGATTGTATTAATCTGGTTAATCAATTTCCAACTATTACCATGACTTATCATGCCTAAATACGATTGAACCACCTCTATTTTTCCACTCACTTCATATATTCGCCGAAACATTCTTTTCTTTGTAGCTGTCCTCAATATTCGATAATCCGGATAATTAATCCATCCTAGATAATCGGCGCCCGAAGCAACTGTGCATATAGATACTTTATTAGGATGAAGTTGTAGTTTCAATTCATACCATAAGAAGTTTCTGATTCTATAAATAATATTCTCTAACCACTCTTTATTACTCGAAAAAATAACAAAATCGTCAGCATAACGAATGTAGTATTTTGCTTTTATTATATGCTTAACAAATTGATCAAATTTATTCATATAAATATTTACCAATAGCTGTGATGTAATATTTCCAAGTGGTAAACCAATGTCTTTTTCAACCGAATAAAAGCTACTAATAATTTTATCAATCAGATCTACAATATCTTTATCTGGAATATATTCCCTGATAATATTCTTCAGGATATTTTGATTGACTGAAGCAAAGAATTTTCGCACATCACACTTCAAAACCCAAACTGTTTTGGTATGATTTTTTGATTCTTTACGGGCAAATGTTCTAAATCGATCAATAGCCTTATGAGTTCCTTTTCTTAATCGACAAGAATATGAATCTGGTATAAATGTCTTATCAAAAAATAAATACAATTTTCTATAGAGAGCACGGTGTAATAGCCGATCTCTAACACATGCTTTGTGTATATCTCTTGGTTTCGGATCATTAATCCTGAAATGTTCATAAGGAGAATGTTTGTAAATTTTTTCAGCAAGATCTCTGTGTAATTCAATAATATTACCCATAAGGTCTTGCCCAAATTTTTGCACATCTACTCTAGACTTTTTTCCTTCAATAAATTCTTCCCACGCTTCAAGAAGGTTTTCTATAGAGATGATATCATTATAAGTATGACTGAATCTTACCCGTCGCAAACTATAAAAGCCGTTCCCCCACCGATTTTGCCGGTATTGAATAAAATCAAAGATGCTTATTTGTTGTGGCATAGTTATTATAAGGATTTACCAAAATTCCATCGAAACTCTTTTGGATATCGCATGGATTCTTTATTTGTCGAAATTATAGAAGCTGTCGCCGCGGCTAGCTTCTTGTCACCACAAGAGAAACTTCCATATATCCGTCTCGCTATACGCAAGCTTGATACTCTCAAAATACTTCTTATGGTTATTTGGGAAACAAAATCTATTGATAACAATAAGTATATCGTACTTTCTGTGAAGTTTGATGGGATTGGTAAAAATCTTGGTGGATGGAGCGGTCAACTGATAAAACAAAACTCTCCCAAGAAATAGGGAGAGAAAGAAGAGAGTTGTGAGACGACGAACGCGAACCCGTTCTCACGATTCCACCTGTTGTCAGGCTTGTCGTAGTACGCGTTCAACCAGTGACCATCGTCGTTCCGGTTCGCGCTGAGCAAGCTGGGATCGCCGTCGGAAATTGCACGGGACCTCATCTGTACCACTGCCCCTCGAATACTCTCAGAGTTGTATCGAATCCGGCATCGTAATGCCTTAAAATCTCGTGCCAAGTATCTTCGTTTTTTAAACAGCTACATGCACCACTCTATCCAAAGCCGTGACCGTGGATACTCTCGATGCACGGATACTGGGTTCGGTAGCGGGAAGCCTTGACCGCCCGCATATTAACCTACTACCATAACCATTATATATTAATTTTATGCAAAAATTTAGCCCCATTCCGACGAATCGGAACAGAGCTAAGAACTAAGTACATAAGGACTGGAGTCCAGAGTGTCTTAGTTTTGAGGACCAACTTGTGAGACGACGAACGCGAACCCGTCCTCACGACTCCACCTGCCGCCAGGCTCGTCGTAGTACGCGCTCAACCAGCGACCACCGCCGCTCCGGCGCGCGCAGAGCAAGCCGGGATCGCCGCCGGAAACATTGATGGGTTCGTGCATGACAACGATCCACCAGAGACCCATCGCCTCGATCTCCTCGTCCGAGAAGTTCTCGCGAATGAGGCAGGCGACTTCGGCGTTGGGCTTCGTAAGCTTGCGCTTGTCGGCCTCGGCACGAATCTTTTTCGTGATCCGGTTGTTGTCCTCGAAGAGCATGCCCTTGAGGATGGCGATCTCGGTGATGACACCGTGGGTCGGCTTGAAATCCGGCGAGCGAAGCACGTTTTTGGCGTAGTCGCTCAAACGGAAGCCCTTGCCCTCGAGACGCTCGATCCATTGGTGACCAGTCGTGCCGTCGGACGTGACGCTGAGGTAAATGATGCCGTCTTGTTCACGCCAGTTGCGAGTCGGTTCGGAAACCGTGATCTCACCACGGAGAAACCGATCCACCCCATCTTCTCCCCCTTGCCTCTTGAGCAATTTGATAATTGCGTTGAGTTGACCAGCCGTATATTTGGCAGACGCGAATTCTGTGTCTGTGCTCACTGTTATCTCCTTGCCCTTATTTGGGCATTTCCATTTTCCTCTAATCCGAGGAGGAACTATGAGCCGTAATGGTCATAGCGAGAAACCCTGAGCGTAGTCGAAGGGCTTTTCGCTATGACCAATCGCAAGTCTTGTCAATGAACCATCACTTTTATAGCCTATCATGAATAGGTACATTTGTCAAATAGCCGACAAGGTAAGCTCGTGATATATTATACTCATGAAAATGGTAAGAAATACAAATAAATATTTTACAGCAGTCTTTGAAAAAAACGAAAAAAAGGGTTATACCGTTACGGTACCTTCTTTACCAGGTTTAGTTACAGAAGGTAAAAATTTTGAAGATGCCATAAGAATGGTAAAAGATGCTATCAGATGTTACATAGATGGTTTTAAGAAACCAAGTAAAAAAATAGTAAATAAAATTGAAATCGGAAGATTTGAGGTTGCTATACCAGCATAAAGTCTTAAGAATGCCGAAACTTCCAGTAATTACTCCCAAAAAACTTATAAAGATCATAATTAAGATCGGTTTTTATGTACATCATCAAACTGGTAGTCATAAGAATTTAAGACATAGCTATAAAAAACACTTGCATATAGTTATTCCTGACCATTCAAGGGATCTGGCTCCTAAAACACTCAAGTCGATATTGGAACAAGCAGAAATATCTGTAAAAGATCTAATTGAATTGTTATAGTATAGTGCCAATGGAATGATTATAAAAATACTGGTAAAATACCCCTATGCCCGAAAATAATAAAAAATTAAGTACTGAACCTTACAAAGGCGTCCGAGACTTCTATCCAAAAGATATGGCTATAGAAAAAGCTATATTCAAGATCTGGAGAGATGCTTGTGAGAGATACGGCTACGAAGAATACAATGCCTCTGTCTTGGAGCCAGCCGAACTTTATAAGGCAAAATCTGGAGATGAAATAGTCAATGAGCAAACCTATACCTTCACCGACCGCGGAGATCGCGAGGTTACTTTGCGTCCCGAAATGACTCCGACTTTGGCTAGGATGATCGCCAACCGAAAACGCGAACTCCTCTTCCCTGTCCGTTGGTTTTCTATACCCAATCTCTTCCGTTACGAACAACCACAGCGGGGGCGCACGCGCGAACATTGGCAATTGAATGCCGACATTTTCGGTATTGAATCGACAAATGCAGAAGTTGAGATTATTAACCTCGCTTACGATATCGTCAGAGCCTATGGTTTGAAAGATACAGACTTTGAGATTCGTCTCAACAATCGCAAGATTATGAATTATATAACTCGCGATGTTTTTGGCTTGAATGAAACACAAGCACAAAAGATTTCCAAATTAATAGACAAAAAAGAAAAGGTGTCCAAAGAGGCTTTTGAAATGGGAGTAAACGAGATCTTCAAGACTGACATGGATCTCATTCAAAAGTTTTTGACTCTACTCAATTCCAAAAACTTCGAAGAGTTCACTTCACATCTACCACAAACAAAAGAGGAACATCAAGGGTTGAAAGAAATTCGCGAAGTTATTGCTGGTCTAGAAAAACTAGGTATTACCAATATTCGTTTTGACCAAACCTTGATGCGTGGCTTTGATTATTACACCGGAATCGTCTTCGAAATTTTTGATCTCAATCCCGCCAATCGACGTTCGGTATTTGGTGGCGGTCGTTATGATGATTTACTTTCACTATTTGGTAACGAAAAAGTCCCCGCTGTTGGTTTTGGTGCTGGCGATCTTGTCGCTCAAGATTTGATGGAAACCTACGGCACTATTCCAAAAATTAGTGAGAGTGCCGATATTGCTATTTGTATTGTCGGTGAGCAAAATACCCCTTATTCTCTAGAATTAGCCCAAAAATTGCGCGAGAAAAATATCAGAATATTTGTCGATCTGTCCAACAAAAAAGTCGGCGATCAAATATCGAATGCCAATAAAAGAAATATTCCAGAGGTTATCTGTATTGGAGATGAGGAAGTAAAGACTGGTAAATTGAAAATCAAAACATTGGCAGATGGCAATGAAGTTATCTGTACCGAGAATGAGATAGGCCCCAATTTTATTTCAGAGAAAAACTAACAAAGTATGCGCAAAATAACTTTTGATTTGGAAACTCAGAATTTCTTTCAAGATGTCGGCTCAAATGAACCGACAGATCTTGATATATCTATAGTTTGTATTCACGATTCTTTGACCGATCAATATTCTAGTTTCCTTTACAATGAGCTCAATAAGCTCTGGCCGATATTGGAACAAGCCGATATGCTCATTACTTGGAATGGTGATCATTTCGATATACCAATTTTGAATAAATATTATCCCGGAGACATAACCAAGATCAAAAGTCTAGATCTGATGAAAGAAGTTCAAAAAGTTTTGGGTCGTCGTCTCAAACTAGATAGTGTCGGTGAAGCAACTTTGGGCAAGAATAAAACCGGACATGGCATCGAAGCGGTCACTTGGTGGCAGAATGGCGAAATCGACAAATTGATCGCTTATTGTCTCGAAGATGTAAAGCTAACAAAAGAACTTTATGATTTCGCTACAAGAGAAAAGGTTTTGAAATACAAAGATCTGGGAGCTATTAAAGAAATAAAACTAGATACTTCCAACTGGGAAATACCCGCTTCAAGTGCAATGACCTTTACCCTGCCTTTTTGATCGCGACAATGATAAACTTATCTTATGGAAAATAACAAAACAAGCTTAGTTACATTACCAGGAGCGATTATAATTGCGGGAACTATTATCGCTGTAGCGATCATCTTCGTCAATAGACCGGTCCAAAACAACAATCTTATCGATAATACAAAATCAACAAATGAAACAAAACAAATAAATCTTTCCCCAGTAACTGCCGAAGACCATATTCTCGGTAATCCAAATGCCCCAATCAAAATCGTCGAGTATTCAGACCCTTCTTGTGGCTATTGCAAAATCTTCAATTCGACGATGACTGAGATCATGGATCAGTATGGACCAACTGGCAAAGTTGCTTGGGTTTATAGACACTTTCCATTGGATAAGCCAGATCAGAGTGGTTATGTTTTGCATCCAAATGCTGGCAATGAATCGAGAGCGCTCTTTTGTATCTCCACTCTTGGTGGCAACAATAAGTTTTGGGAATATCAAAAGCAGTTTTATGTGATGACGCCTTCGGTCACAAGTCAGACTCCTCAAGGTCTTGATCAGAAACAGATTCCCATTTTGGCAAAAGAGATTGGTATCAATACTGTCTCCCTTGCTGAATGTATGAACAGTCAGGAAGCCAAAGACAAAGTCTCTGCTGACTATCTAAGTGGTATAAATGCCGGTGTATCGGGTACGCCAGCAAGTTTTGTCCTCTTTGACAAAACAATCGATCCAACTACGATATCCTATATCTCCAATGCTCTAGTTCAATACAGAATACCAGAAGATCTACTGTTCGTAAGCGCCGATCAAAGAGTGATCTCAATGAGTGGTGCCATGCCCAAAGCGTTGGTTGTGGGACTTATCGAGAGTTTGCTGAAGTAAAAGTTCAGTAATACTTACCAAAAAAATTAGTTTTATATATCACATAGGTCAGACTTGCGGAGAAATCATCCTCACCAACCGACAATACTCGCAATCTTTCTTACCACAACCCTGATCAGTAAAATCTAGTCCCATCACCGATTTTGCTATCCTTATTATCAATTCCTCGAGCTCCTCGACTTCTTCTTTGGTAATATCAAATCTTTCTTTTTTATAATTACCAGCGCTATTCGGCTCGACGAAGTCGATCTCGCCATATTTCATTTTATACTTTTTATCTAGATCCAATAGGAGTTTATAGAAAACCAGTTGCCGTTTGTAATTACCATCGGCGTCCTTGGTCTTGCCTTCTATTTCATTTCTAGATTTCGGCTTCGAAGTTTTATAATCAATTACATTTACATTACTTTTATCCACAAACTCGATCTTATCCAGCTTTCCAGTCAAAGTAAGTGACAGTTCACCAATTTCAAAACCAGTAACCTTGATACTATACTCTGTAATGAGATGCCGATTCCAGATTCCTTTGTAAGTATTATAATACCCTTCCAAAGCCTTTTTACCTTTTTGCCAAGAATCTCTTTTATCTTCAAGAGACAACGGCTCCCTATCCAGATAATATTTGAAGAGATCCAAAAGTTTGCTCTTATTCATATCACGCTCTTCTTTGTAAGCATCAAAAAAGGCTTTAAGAGCAAGATGGATAGCCGTTCCATACATCTGATGCTTCGTCTGCGCCTGCGGTATTCGGATAAGATTGGCAAAGAAATATCGCCAAGGACATTCCAAGTAATTATTTATATGAGTAACCGATAATGGCTGAGAAAGAAATTTGGATTTTACGAATTCTTTATTGAAAATAGAGACTTGTTTGTTCACTTCTACTTTCGGTAACGCCAAGGCTTTCTTTATATTTTCAATATTATTTTGTGTCTCTCTTTTATCAAAAGACAAGAGATTCTGATCTATTTCAGCGATGAACTGGCTGGGCAATAACTGGCCATCAAGATCCATTCGCGAATACGAGATGTTGACGATTTTCCTTGCTCTAGTCAAAGCCACATAGAACAGTCGTCTTTCATCTTCGATCCTGCCACTGTCTCTGAACTTCGATATAAGCGGTATATCGAAGTTATTTCTAGACTTTCTATTACCCCAAGTGCCATCAGTAGCATTTATAATAAAAACAACGTTGAACTCTAGTCCTTTGGCTCGATGAGCAGTCATCAGTCGAACACCGCTTATGTGCTCAACATAACTATTTTTGGTCATAATGCCATGATTGCTAACTATATCTATATACTCAATAAAATCTTCGAGGTAAAAAGTTTTTCTTGATTTTGACACTCTATTTATACGATCATGCAAAGCTTCGAGAGAGGCCAATCTTTCCAGAGAGTTCGATGCAGATACGATCGAGGCCAACATATTTGTTTCTTGAATAAGACGGTGCAAAAAATCAGTAAAAGGTATCAATCTTCCATTTTTGGACCAGTCGATTATTCTAGAATAAGCCTCATAAACCTCTTTCAGTCTATCTTTATTACAGTTTGGAATATCACTTTTTTTATCTAAAATAGTATGAAGAGGGATATGCTCACGGTTAGATTTATTGAAGATCTCAGAAAGAGTAGCTGGGTCGCAACCAAGTTCTGGCAAAAGCAAAGCGTTGGCCAACAATTCACTTTTCGAAAGATCATCGATTGCTCGACAAAGGGTGATTATCTTGAGTGCATCTGTATCGTTTAGAATATCATGATCAGATTCGATCCGATTGCTAACTCCATATGATTTCAAAATATCAGATATTTCTTTTGCTTCTTTATTTTCCCTATACAAGATTGCGATCTCTTCTGGTTTCTCACCTTTTTCTATCATTTTTGCAATAAGCAAAGATAAATAATTCAACTCCTCTTTTTTATCGACAAATTCATCAACAAATATTGGCTTACCGCCGATTTGAAGCGATATTAGTTTTTTCCTAGAATAACCCTCAATCTTGGGATTATTTTCGATCAAACTATGAGAGGCGTCTAGAATACTCTGATGCGAACGATAATTGTGTTCAAGTTCAATAACTTTAGCGTCCGGATATTTCTTGGAAAAATATAGGAAGTTTTCGAGCGAAGCGCCTTGAAATCTATATATCGCT
>CAYQCS010000017.1:4440-9606 GCA_964416105.1 uncultured Candidatus Saccharibacteria bacterium | reverse complement strand
TAGATCGAATAGACATTTGGCTCAATGTAAACAAAGTTGATTACGAAAAACTCGGTCAAGAAAGATCTGTAGCAGAATCTTCAGAGACAATAAAGAAAAGAGTTGTCGAAGCAAGAGAAATACAAAACAAAAGATTCTCTTCTAGAAATTTAAATATCAGTTTTAATTCAGAAATGAGTTCCAGAAACATAGAAGAATTGGTAAAAATCGATTCAACAGCAAGATCAACTCTTGTATCATCAGCAAAAAAGATGGGTCTGTCTGGAAGATCGTTTCACCGAACAATCAAGGTAGCCCAGACAATAGCCGACCTAGAAAAATCTCCATCAATAGAAAACCGTCATATCTTAGAAGCTTTGCAGTACAGGAAAAAACTCTAATTTATATACACCTTTCAGTGGCAAAAGGATTCTGTGCTCCTCTAATCTCGAAATGTAAATGTGGACCCGTAGTCAAACCAGACACACCGACATAACCTATAACTTGACCTTTTGAAACTCTTTCGCCAGCTTTGACAACGGCGCTTAACATATGAGCATACAGTGTTTGAGTATTATTATCATGAGATAAGACAACATAGTTTCCGTATCCACCGTGCCAAGAACCATCGGCTTTGCTAATAGTTACTATACCGGAAGCAGAAGCTCTTACTTGAGTGCCGTTCGGCGCGGCTAAGTCTACAGAATTGCGTCCATGCAGAGATTGAGATAGTCGACCAGAGACAGGGCAACTGTAATAGTTACTATAATAGGGCAGGGCTTTTACATTAACAATGAGAGGATCGTAAGGTATTTTGACTCCGTTTAATGAAACCGCTACATAAGCCTTGCTTGGTACCAGAAGATCGACGTTTGGAATAATAATTGTCTGGCCAATCGATAATTTTGATGATTCATCTATATCATTATAACGATATATCTCATCAACATCGGCTTTGTATTTTTTGGCTATACTTATAATAGTATCTCCTTTCTGAATCTTATAGTTGAGCCCGCTTACAGGAAGAATTATCAAGGATTGTCCTTTTTTCAAGACAGAACGACTATTCAAATCATTGGCCCATAAAATGGTATTAACAGAAACATTGAACATCTTGGCTATTCCAGATATGGTATCTCCATCCCTTACTTCATATACACTAATTTGATTTGAGTATCCGTCATCAACATTATTGGAACTAGCTATATCTGCCACAAGGGTTTCTTTTCCTGATAAAGGTACATTTTCTGATGTTTTGTATGGATTCGGATCTGAATTTACCGAAGCTTCCAGTAAAGCAATATTCTGTGAATTATAGGAATATTTCTGAATATTCTTGGCCGAAACCTGTTCACCACTAATAGCGGTATTAAAAAAAGAAAGAAGACCTGCATTAGCGATCTTCTGGTCTATTTGGAATCCAAAAAAGAAGACAAGAATAAACAACCACTTAAGTGGTGAATTGACAATATTGAAAATTGTTTCTTTTGTTTTTGATCTAAATATCATAATATTTTTTACCTTTCTGCAATAGTCGTGGCTATCATTCAACCGTTCTGTATTTATAGTCTCTTAAGAAAACAATGGCTCAACGAAGCCATCTAATATAATTTATCTTGAAGGGACCTATTTAGGCTATCAGGCCTAGAATTTATGTCAACAATAAATATGCACAGTCATATTATTTGTCATATTGTCAAATATGTTTGGATAATTTAATTACAAACAAGGTGTCGTGTTAAACTATTTAAATGTTATCTCTAAATGAAGCCCAGAGCCAAGCTGTTTCGACCATCGAAGGTCCTGTCCTTATCGTTGCTGGAGCGGGAACGGGCAAAACTAGAGTAATAACCGAAAGGATCCTTAATCTTATAAAAAACGGTGTTAGCCCCAATTCTATCCTAGCAATAACCTTCACCAATAAAGCGGCAAAGGAAATGCGAGACAGAGTTACCGCCATGTTAAAGAACGATAATTCCTTAAATACACCAATTTCGAACAATGAAAAGCCTTTTATCAGTACATTTCATTCTTTAGGAGTCTATATTATCAGGGAAAACGCTAACCTGGTCGGCCTAACCAAAAACTTTACGATATACGACAGAGGTGATTCCAAAAGAGCTGTAAAAGAAGCGATGACAGCTGTTTCGGTTGATCCAAAGCAGTTTGATCCAGGAATAATACTGAACTACATATCCAAAGCCAAGGGAGATGGTCTAGGCTATCTTGAATATAATGATCATGCCAAAGGTTATATGGAAGAAATAGTATCTCAGGTCTGGGAAAAATATGATGCCATACTTGCAAAAGAAAAAGCTTTGGACTTCGACGATCTTCTACTCAAAACCTGTCAAATATTGGGGAAGGAAGCGAGTATCCGTAATCACTATGGAAATAAATGGAAATATATCCATGTAGATGAATATCAGGATACAAACCGAGTTCAATACAAAATAGTGAAATACTTAACAGAAGAACACGGCAATATCTGCGTCGTCGGAGATGCTGACCAAAATATATATAGCTGGAGAGGTGCAACAATAGAAAATATTCTAAATTTTGAAAAAGATTATCCCAAAGCAGAAGTCATCACTCTAGAAAAAAATTATCGTTCAACCAAAACAATACTTTCGGCGGCCAATAATGTCATAGAGAAAAATATTAAAAGAAAAAAGAAAAAACTTTATACGGACAATGATCATGGCGAGAAAATATCTCTGTCTGTCTCGTACACCGAGGTCGATGAGGCTAGAAATATAGCCGATTGCGCTCGTAATCTCATAGAACAGGGTACTTCGGCAAAAAACATTGCCGTACTTTACAGAACCAATTTCCAATCACGAGTTTTGGAGGAATCCTTTATCAAGAAGAATATACCTTATCAACTAATCGGAGTTAAATTCTTTGAAAGAAAAGAAATAAAAGATGCCATTTCTTATATCAAGGCTTCACTCAATCGCCAAAGCTGGAGCGATATAAACAGGATTATCAATGTTCCACCGAGAGGTATCGGCAAAGCAACGGTTGCAAAAATAATTTCTGAGCAAGAAAACCTATTACCAGATGGTATGAAGTTGAAAATTGCCAATTTTTGGAAATTACTCGACGATATTTCTACAGAAATCAAACAAAAGAAACCTTCGGAATTAGTCAAATTCGTCATTCAAGAATCTGGAATCGAAAAAAGTTTGCTTGGCGGTGGTCCCGATGAAGAAGAAAGGCTTCTGAATATCCAAGAGTTGGTAAGTGTGGCCAGCCAATACGACAACATGACTCCGGAAGAGGGGATACAGGCTCTGATCACCAATGTCGCCCTAGCTTCTGATCAAGATGAAATAAAAGAAGAAAAAGATGCAGTCCGCTTGATGACCGTTCACGCTTCGAAAGGCTTGGAGTTCGACTATATCTTCATTGCAGGAATGGAACAGGACCTTTTTCCTTTCAAACATCTTGATGAAAAAGAAATTGATGAAAATGAAGAGGAAGAAGAGAGAAGATTGTTCTATGTGGCTCTGACTAGAGCCAAGAAAAAAGTTTTTCTTAGTTATTCGATAATCAGAACTGTCTTTGGTGCGCAAAGGGTAAATACACCATCAGAGTTTATCGAGGATATAGAAAAAAATCTTATCGAGGAAATAGGAAACGAAAAACCAAGTGGCGCCAAAGCTTTGTTTATTGATTTTTAATAACACAATCAGCGCCCGACACATGATTCTCCAAGACCGCAAAAATTCTGCAGAATTTTTGCTTTATCCTCGAAATTTTCTGCTGAAAATTTCTGCGGGGTCTTTACGAATCATGTGTCGGGCGCTGATTCCGAAATTAATGTAATATAAGAACATGCAAATAAAAGCAAAAAAGTCATTGGGGCAACATTTTCTTAATTCTAACAAGGTTTTGAGCCAGATTATCGCTAGTGCCGAGATTAAAAAAGATCAAAATATTCTTGAAATAGGACCCGGAACGGGCGTTTTGACCGAAGAATTGCTAAAGGCGGGTGCGAAAGTAATTGCGGTAGAAAAGGATCGAAGAGCTTATGATTTACTTAAAGAAAAATATAAAAATCATATTGAAGACGGGAGGCTGATCTTGATATTGGGAGATATTTTGACTATTGGTGTGAACAATATTCCTGACCCCTTTGCTATAGTAGCAAATATCCCTTATTACATAACTGGCGCTATATTGGAAAAATTTTTGGAAGAAGGACCTAGACCAGAGAAAATGGTCTTATTGGTGCAGAGGGAAGTCGCCGAAAGAATAGTGGCAAAAGATGGTAGAGAAAGCGTCCTTTCCATATCGGTAAAGGCTTTTGGTAATCCGAGGATTGCGGCCAAAGTACCACGAGGCGCGTTCGTACCCGCCCCAAAAGTTGATTCGGCTATTTTGGTCATTGACAATATAGCTGGTTTAAAATATTACCCAGCCGGGATTGTACAAGCGTCGCAGAAACAAGTAGAGACAGATAATGCATCCAAATTCTTCAAAATACTGAAAGCTGGCTTTGCTCATAAGAGAAAATATGCGATTAGCAACTTGGCTATTGTTTTTGATCAGCCAAAACTTGAAAATATTTGGGATAAATTGAACCTCGATAAAAAAATCCGTCCGGAGAAAATAAAGTTGGAGTCTTGGTTTGGGATAGCGAAAATGCTCGATTAATTATTCCAAAGAAGAACCAACCGTTGGCGTTATTAAGCCTTCTGATGGAACACTTGCACATCCTGTACCAGAATAAACCGCACAAATTCCAGCACCTGGTGTATATTCACCCAAAAGCTCGGTTGTAAGAGGTATATTGTAAGATAAATAAGCTTGAGAACCTTCGAAATAATTCAACAGCGTCACAAAAGTCGGAGGTAACGGCTGAAGAGTTAGAAGCCACGAATTGCTACAGTTGCAGTAGAAAGAAAACAATAAAGCACCACCAAAAGGACTTCCTGTTATCGCTCGAGCGGTTTTGGGTTTCAAAGATTTTTCGACAACAAGCAATACTTTTTCAAAAGATGAACTAAAAAGTGATCTGTTTTTGCTTGATTCAGATATTTTTCTTTTATTTTCTAACATTTTAATAAATTCACTTTGCAAATCCGTCGAAGTGGCTACATCTTTGAGTATTTGACCTTTTATTTGAGCAATTTTTTCTGTCGATAATCCTTGTTTGTACGAAACTTTCTCAACTGCAGA
>CAYQCS010000017.1:0-4340 GCA_964416105.1 uncultured Candidatus Saccharibacteria bacterium | reverse complement strand
TACAAAAAAGTTTAAATATCCCCAAATTTTAGGCCAAAAAAACTTAACTCTAAGCTATAATTAAGGGTAGCATGGCCAAATTGTACCCACATAAACAAACTCTGTTTATAGGAACAATTTCAATCGCGATTATCGCTGGGGCCATTTACTATGCAAATCCAGACTTTCTTACAAAAAAGAATGCTTGGTTAAATGTTGGTGCCAAAGAAAATAATATGGCCTTAGCAATGAGCGATATTGAATATTTACCAGACTCCGATTGGAAAAAGGCATTCAAAGAAGCATCTTCTGTCCAAACATTGTCTGAATCAACAAAAAACAAGGAGCAGGAAACTCTTACAGATCGCCTAGGTAAAGATTTTTTCACTCGCTATGTCGAACTTAGACAAAACAATCTTTCCGGAAGTGAGCAATCAGTAAAAAGTGCGATGGATCAGACAATTGACTCTGCTGTTACCGTCGCTCCTAAACCAAAAATATTCAATGTTTCCGAAATAAAAGTAACAGAAAACAATGACTCCACCTCTATTAGAAATTATGCAAATAACATAGCGAGTGCTTTCGTTAAATACGGACCCAGAATAGATCCAACCACCATAGCAGTCGAAGCTTTGGAAAAAGAAGACAATTCTATGATAGCAAAAATAAAACCGATCACTTCTTCATACAACAATCTAGTAAGATCGGTTCAAACAATATTTGTACCCAGATCACTATCAAGTCAACACTTAAGACTCCTAAACGCTTTGAGCTCTATGCTTTTTGTCTCCCAAGGACTGGAGAAAGTTCTGGAAGACCCCATGCAGAGTATGATCGCTCTCGGTATGTACAATGAGTCGAAAGAGTCTATACGATCTTCTTTGTATAGTATAGGTAACTATCTAAATAAAAACACTATATATTTTGACACCAATGAGCCTGGAATATTTTTCTCAACAATACCATCATCTCTATGAAATATATAAAGTCAAAAATAAATAGAATAATCAAAACTTTGTTGGTAGTTATTATAATTTCTATTTTGTACACAAACACTTCAAGAGCTCAAATTGGAGTACCGATATCTACTACTTTTGATTTCCACAACATAATGAATTATCAAAAGAACTTCACCTTGGATAGAATTGCTACTCTTTTTGCCAAACAAATACTACACAAACTAACAGCTAGCGTAGTCACTTGGATAAATTCCGGCTTCGAGGGAAGTCCGTCTTTCCTTACAAATCCAGGCGCTTTCTTCCTCGATGCAGCCGACCAAGTCACTGGCGCATTCCTCGCCACGAACGGCCCTCTTTCTGCTCTTTGTTCACCTTTCACCATAGACATAAGGTTGGCACTAGCTTTGAGCCAAACATCCCTGGCAAGCCAAAGATATGAATGTACTTTGGGCAAAATTATTGAAGCACAAAGAAATGGACCCGAAATAATCGTCAATGGACAAGTTATAAAATCGGCCAACAACGCTTCTATGGATGGCTTTCTGAAAGGAGATTTCAACCAAGGTGGTTGGCCAGCTTTCGTGGCTCTTACCACCGAACCAAATAACAATCCTTATGGAGCATTTCTAAGCGCTCAAGGAGATTTGCAGGCCAGAATAAATCGTAGACAAAATACAATACAAGCTGATCTTAACCTTGGCCAAGGGTTCATGTCTTGGAAAGACTGTAAGGATGTACCCGGAGGAACATTTGATCCTAATAACAATTACGAGGCACTAGAAGCAAATGATATGGCTGATTTCATGGCTGATGGTAGTGGATCAATAAAAGTAAAAAAGAACAAAGACGGCACTCAAACATATCAAAGTTGTGAGGTCAAAACTCCTGGATCTGTTATAGCCGGAACATTAGAGAAAAATCTCAATGTCCCTGTTACCGAACTAGAGCTAGCCAATGATATAAATGCAATAGTAAATGCTCTGGTAACTCAGATGATAAACAAAATGATGACAGCGGGACTAGGCTCTCTAAGTGGCACTTCTGGTGGTGGTACTTCTTATACGCAACAAATAATAGATGAGGCAGAAGCGGAAGGTCGATCGGTACGAAATCAATTGAACGGTCTACAAGAGAATGTTTCTATGGCTTTTGATCAGCTCGATGGTTACTTGGCTGTATACAACCAAGCCGACAAAATCCTGTCTGATCTAGAGAAAACAATTACTTCTGCAAGAAATTGTTATTCAAACAAGAGTAGTAATGAATCTATAAATATCAAAACTAGTCTTGATTCAAAACTGGCTACAATCAAAACTCTAAGAGGGGAGATTGCAACGGGTAAAAACGCGCTGTCAGAAAAAAGGAAAAAACTTGAAGACATATCATATTCAATTTCAGGAAGCGCTTCGGCTGATACTGCAAATAAACAGTTCGAGCAGTATATGGAGTTCATAAGATCTGGTAGTCTCAGTGGTCAAAACGACCTAGCTTCTGCACAAAGATATCTCGATCAAGCAAAAGAGATGCAAAAAACCCTGGAACCAGAAGCGAATAGTTATCTGAGATCATGTACTTATGCCCAATAAAAAATGAGTAAATTTGCTTTCAAAAATAGATTGGTAATTGGATTAATAACTTTCGTATTGGTCTTTTTGGCCACCAATATAAATACCACCAACGCCGCAGATGGCAATGGCTTGCTGAGTAATTTCTTGGGAGTGCCTTCTTTGTTTGATTTTATAAACACGGGTGTTGCAAACCTAATGAACCTGATATTGATGGGTTCAGCAATGCTTGTTTCTTTGGCTGGTTATATCTTGAATGTATCAATAGTACTCACTCTGCATATCAAAGATTTCGTCACCGCAACGCCGGCTGTATATACCCTTTGGAGAATTATAAGAGATATCACGGGACTGTTCTTCATCTTTTACATTCTCTACGCAGCAATAATGATTATGACTCAAAACAGTGGCGCCGGTGGTTATGGAAAAATGTTAAAAGATATAGTTATCGCTGGAATTCTAATAAATTTCAGCTTCTTCATAACTAGTGTTGCTATAGACGCTTCCAATGTTGTTTCTCAAGCTATATACAATGCAATGATACCGAACCAGACCAAAGTTCAAATAACCCAAGGAACAACCATGAATTCTCTGGTCCAAAATGCTGGAAAAGGGCAAATATCAGATATTTTCATGAATAGTTTGAAGATACAAACACTCTATGATCCAAAGGGGAACAATAAAGGACCTGAAGTTGGTAATACTTTCAAAATAATCTTGATAGGAGTAACGGGAACAATCATGATGATTACCACTTCGGCAAGTTTCATAATAGCGTCTTTGGCTTTTATTGCTCGTTTTGTTGTCCTTATATTTTTATTGGCTTTTTCTTCTATTTGGTTTGCGGCGGATATAATCCCTCAACTTAAAGATAAGCTCAATTTCTGGTCAACATTGAAAAGCCAACTGATCTTTATGCCGATATATCTACTACTTATGTATGCTGGTCTTACAATACTCAATGAAAGCAACATCATCGGCGCAGCCAATGTTGGAAGTCTAACAGATATGCCTTTTGCCAAAGATTGGATCTTCCCTTACGCCGTTTTGGGTTTCAATTTCACAATAGTAATCATAATGCTTAACGCTCCACTTATATATGCTCTCAAAATGGGTGGCGTGGCTACCGACAAACTATCTGGTTTAATAAACAAATGGAGTGCAAAAAATGTATGGGGAAATGTTGGTACTTGGACTAGGGATACTGCATATGCCACACCCGGTGGTGTTTGGAAAAATACCGGTGGACGTTTAGCTAGTTTAGTTTCTCAAAATCAAAAATTGCAGGATGCGGCTTCTCGTTCAAAGCTAGGAGAACTCGCATTAAGGGGAGTAAAAGGAGCAGCATCTAGTTATAATAAAAAATTGGAAGGACAAATTAAAAAGAGAACCGAAACTGCAGAGTTATTTGGTTACGATGAAAATCAAGTAAGATTTCATCAAAGTGAAATATTAGACCTGAGAAGGCAGCAGGCGCAGTTAAGATCAAGAGGGGATATTGCTGGTGCTAAAGCCTTAAACAGTAGAATAGGACAAATAGAAGAGTTAATAGCGGAGACAAAAAACAAAAGAAAAGAACAATATGCAACAAGAATAACTAGTAGAAGTATATTAAATCCGGAAACCCTGTGGATGAAAATAGCAAGAAAAGATAAAGTTGCTGCAGCTAAAATACAAATCGATACGATAAAATCGAGACTTGAAAGGAAAAAGAAGGATTTGGAAAAGATACAAAACGATATTAAATCAAAAAATGATGCCTTGGAGAGTTTGAGGCTTAGAATAATTAATCAAGGCAGACCAGAGACACCAGATCAGGTTGCTTTGAGAAATAGTT
>CAYQCS010000016.1:0-9611 GCA_964416105.1 uncultured Candidatus Saccharibacteria bacterium | reverse complement strand
TTACACCCCATAAGCTTAATTCTGAGTTCCTTAGCACCATCCCAACCATTCACATAGGCTTTGAAATGTTTCTTCATCACATCGAAATTCTTAATATTCTTGAAAGTTTTCTCAAATAGTTTGGTATGCTCAAGAAGTATTTTGAGTCTATCTTCTACAACCCGGGGATGTGTCACATCCCCGCCTCCGAAAAGCCACGGCTTGCCGAATATTCCTCTGCCGATCATGATACCGTCGCAACCAGTCTCTTTTATTCTTTGCAATCCTTCTTCTTTGGTCGAAATATCACCATTACCGATAATCAAAGTCTCTGGACTGATTTCATTTCTAAGTCTAACAATCTCTGGCATTACCTCCCAATGCGCCGGTACATCGGACATTTCTTTTCTTGTACGCAGATGAATAGTCAGAGCCGGCAATCTCTGCTCCAAAAGAGTTCTTATCCAATCCCAATCTATTTTGTTATAACCCAACCTCGTCTTCACCGACACCGGCACATTTTCACCTTTTGAAAATTGGGTTTTGCTTGCCCGCCGACTTGTCCTCCAAAGCTTCAGCGAAGGAGGAAGCTTTAGCGTAGGCGGGAAAATTGGGTTTTTATTGATTCCTTCTCTCCCCGCATTTATAATCTCAATCGCCAATTGTGGATTCTTTATTAGTGCTGCCCCTGCGCCCTGTTTCTCTACAGAACGATCTGGACAACCCATGTTGATATCCAAACCATCGAAACCAAGTTCAGTGATCAGACTAGCGGCTTTTTTCATCGCTTCTGGATTATTAGAGAAAAGTTGAGCTACTATCGGTCTTTCTTCATTAGAATATTCCAAATTGTGCATCAATCTGGCTTTACCTTTTGAGACCAAGCCATCAGCAGAGACAAACTCTGTCCACATCACATCGGGCTTACCATATTTGGCTATAATCTTACGGAAAGCAGAATCGGTCACATCAGCCATTGGTGCCAATACAAAAAAAGGCTTCCTGATCTTTTGCCAAAAATTCTTTTTCATGAATTTAATCTACAACAAAAACAGTTGGGTGTAAATATGACGACCTGATGCATCCTCCTGAAAGACCCCGCAGAAATTTTCAGCAGAAAATTTCGAGGATAAAGCAAAAAATCTGCAGATTTTTTGCGGTCTGGAAGGAGGATGCATCAGGTCGCCACTAATAATTAAACAGATTTTCACTTCACCTTCCCTAGCAACTTGACCATATCCGCATCTCTCTCTTTACTACCTAGAATAGCTACCGCATAAATATCTTTATCAGCACCCATTTGGAATAATGCCAAACCCGTTTGACCAGCTTCGTCAGTAAAACCATTCTTGCCACCACGATAATTGGACCAACTCAGAAAATGAGCCGGATTGACCCAAGTATGCGCTCGAACATTTTTTGATTTCAATCTCGTTATAGCGATAGTTTCTGGATCGTTTTTGTAAACCCATTCCAATATCGCTACCAGATCATTAGTGGTGGATTTATTCTCTGGGGAAAGACCAGTCGGATCTACGAAAGTCGTTCTGTAAGCCCCGACATCTTGTGCAAAATCATTCATAGCTTTAATAAAACCTTTTCTACCATAACTCCTAGACAAAGCTTCTCCAGCATCATTGGAAGAGACCATGAGAAGTGGATAAAGCAAATCTCCAGCATAGAAAGTCTCACCAACCTTGAATTGAGCAGTATTACCATAAGCAGACATTATTTCTTTGGTGATATTTATTCTTTTATTTTCCCTTATAAGATTCCTGGCCATTGTCGCCGTCACAATCTTGGTCAAAGAAGCAACTGGCAATCTCTGATCACTGTTATATTCAAGCACTTGGTTATTCTTGGTTATATTCCAGACAACATAAGCTTTGGCAGAGATTTTACCAGACTGACCATTCGGTAAAGATAGTGTTGCAGAAGTGATCAGACCTTCTTCTTCACTAGCTGAATATCTAATCAGTCTTTTTAGACCAGAGATCGAGGTGTTATCGACTATCGAATTTATAGACTTAGAACCATTTTCTACCTTTGAAGAGATAAAGCTACTGACTTTAGTCAAATATTGAGGGAAATCACTGATAAAAGATTTAAGAGCAACAGAAATAATTATTCCTGCAATTATAGCAAATAGGCCACCAAAGATGATTCTAAAGAAATCTCTCATTGATTATCATCATACAATGATTGACGATAAAAAACATTCGAGCCGTATCTTATATCGAGATATTCAATCTTTGATAAATCTATGACTTTATCAGTTCGCTTTAATTGGAATTCCCAAAAAGAAACCAGATTCTTCAATTGTGTCTCAAGAGAGGTTTTGTTTGTAAAATAAACAATCGTGTGAGGTAGGTACATCTCATATTCACCACCATCCTTGATTAATATAGCCAAAGGTAAAAGATCAGAACTTCTCACTTTGTTATAAAACTTTTGTAAATTCTTAAATTCTTCGGTACTAGAAGAAAATCTTTCTGATACAGTATCTACCCCACTTAAGTCTGGAACATAATAGCGATTTAAATTATCAATATCTGTCGAAGAAGCGATTCTTGAATAGATGAGTCCATTATGATCGACATAATAACAATCTGATTGATTAATAATTTGGGTATTATCATCTTTGAATTCAGGCAAAGAAGCACAAATAACTGCTTCGGGTATCTTCTTTTTTATATCAATAGTCAATCCATTGAGACCATCTCTTTTGATTAACAAAGATTCAATTTCTTTTGAAGACTCTGACAAAGCGTTTGCAATTTGTTTTTTGGGATACAGCAGAAAATTGGCTTTGGAGAAAAGACCGAGATATGTCCCGTTCAAATATCTCGAAACCTCATTTTTTATATTACCCTCTCCTCCTTCAAAGCCGATAACCGATATTTTATTTATAGAAAAAAAATCAAGATTACTCACCTGAATAAGACAATAACTCCATACAGAAAAAGAAAAAATTATAAGAACAACAACAAATATGACACTGAGATTTTTGTGTTCAACGAACTTCTTGGATTGATGAG
Source organism: uncultured Candidatus Saccharibacteria bacterium (assembly GCA_964416105.1). GTDB lineage: Bacteria > Patescibacteriota > Minisyncoccia > Phycocordibacterales > PALSA-1337 > C7867-002. The sequence continues at coordinate 6,594 of CAYQCS010000016.1, read as the reverse complement.
CTTTTAGACGACTACTAGAGCGCATGGACTAATCATACCAGATTGATGCTTTCTTTCCCAAAATATTTGACCAAGACTTCTGGAATCTTGATGCTACCATCAGGTTGTTGATAATTTTCAACCAAAGAAACCAGTATTCTGGGCGTAGGAATAGCGGTAGAATTCAAAGAGTGAGCATAGCGCATCACACCATCTTGATCGCGATACTTGATATTGAGTCTACGGGTTTGAAAATCATGGAAGTACGAGGCTGAACTTATTTCTCTATACTTCTTCTCTTTAGGCACCCAGAGCTCTATATCGTATTTTTTAACCTGTCCTTGACCTAGGTCTCCACCACAATTGATAACCGTATGATACGGTATTCCCAATGATTCTATGAATTCTTCTGTGTTGGTATTGACTTCTTCGTGGTGTTTGACCGAAGTTTCGTGATTGGCTTCACAAATAACGACTTGCTCAAATTTATAAAACTCATGAACACGAATAAGACCGCGCACATCCTTGCCGTGCGCGCCCGCTTCTCTTCTGTAGCAAGGAGAAAAGCCTAAATATTTTTTTGGTAATTCTTCGAGTTTCAAAACTTCTTCGCTATGCAAACCCATTATCGGCACTTCGGCTGTACCAGCCAGGAAATCTCCATCTTGTGTTTTATAGAGATCTTCTTCCCCTTGTGGCAAATATCCTGTACCAAGGAAGTTGAGCCTTCGCAATATTATCGGAGGTAAAACTGGATTGAAACCTCTTTTGCTGAAGAATTCAAAAGCATAATTCCAAATAGCAAAAGATAACCTCACCCCTTCTCCAATCAAGAAATAACCACGAAAACCGTGGACCTTTGAACCACGATCGAAATCAACCATTTTCAAAGTAGTCATCAGTTCGACATGGTCTTTTGGTTCAAAAGCAAACTTAGTTTTTTCTCCCCAAGATTTGACTTCTTTATTATCGGCATCACTGTCGCCATCTGGTACAGAAATATCTGGAATATTTGGAACCCGCAACATAAGATTCTGCCAATCTTTCATCAATTCTTTGAGACTTTCTTCTTCTTTTTCCAGAGAGTTTTTGACTTCTTTCATTTCGTAAATGAGTTTCTGCTTTTCTTCTGGTTTGCCGGCCATCGTTATCTTTGTGCTTGCAGAGTTCTGCTCGGCGCGCTTCTTTTCTATAGAAGTCATCAGTGTTCGGCGTTTATCGTCCAAAACGATCAGATCTTCGACATTGAAGTCGATATGCTTCTTCTTGGCTGCCAAAGCTATCAGATCTTTATTTTCCCTTATGAATTTTATATCTAGCATAGAATAAGTCTATCATATCAATTTTCGCAAGGCGAGATCCTTGAGGTCAGACCTCAAGGGACGATTTTATCCTTTTTTGAACCTTTTTTTATCAGGATTTTATCGCTGTCGTGTATGATTACCGCATGCCAAATTTCAGAAATCTTTTACTAAAAACAAAATCGTTTTACAAAAGTATCGGAAAGATTAGATCCATTCATTTAGGAAATGCATTTGTAATATTTGGAAATAGCGGATTCAAGCACTTATTAATGAAAAAGAGAAGATTTAGACCAATAAAAGAACAGTATAGAAAATTATCTTTATTGTGGTCAATAAAAGAAGTATTGAATGGTGATATTATAAACAAATCATTTAGGGTAAACAAAGATAGAATATATGGATCAGTTGAATATCACTCAATTACCGTAAAAGTAAAAGAACTAAACATAAAAATAATTATTAGAAAAATAGGAAACGGCAATTATCACTTTTGGAGCATAATGGACACATAACACAAAAGCCCCTTGCGGGACTTTGGTGGCTTGCCCCCGACTCTGATGCCGAAGAAGGGAATGATACCCCGCAAGCTTGTTACAAGACAATTATAGCATAAAACAACAAAAACATGCAAATCAAACGCTTAAAATTTGATCAATATCCCTATTTATTGAAACAAATAGATGATCCGCCTAAATTTCTAGACATGGCTGGAGGACCACTGCCACCAGATGATTACAAATTTCTTTGCGTAGTCGGAGCGCGTAGGTATAGTAAATACGGAGAAGAAGTCTGCAAGCGACTTATAAAAGGCCTTAGAGGGTTTCCGGTGGTAATAGTTTCTGGCCTAGCGATCGGGATAGATTCTATCGCTCACCGAGCGGCCATGGATAATGAAATAAAGACTATCTCTTTCCCCGGCTCTGGACTCAATGAAAGCTCGATATACCCTCACTCACATCTGAACCTAGCTAGAAAAATAATCCAAACTGGTAATACCCTACTTTCACCTTTTGAACCAGAACAACAGAGCAAGATATGGACCTTCCCTGTCAGGAACCATCTGATGGCAGGAATATCTCACGCAACCCTAATTATTGAAGGTAAAAAAGGTTCAGGTACTTTGCTTACCGCCAACTACGCTTTGGGCTTCAATCGAGATGTCTTCATTGTACCCGGATCGATCTTTTCCGAATTATCATACGGACCACACATGCTATACAAAAGAGGTGCTATTCCTATCACCTCTTCAGAAGAAATACTGGAAATGCTTGGGTTTAAGGTTTATAAGAAAGAAGAAGAGAATGATTCCGAAGATTATCCAGAATCAAAGCAATTATCTTTGATGGGTACTAATCTATCTTCTGATGAGCAGAAAGTTTTGAAGGTTTTACAATATTCACCTTTGAATAGTACCGATCTGATCGGTAGGACTGGCTTATCTACAAATGAAGTAAACATAATCCTTTCTACACTAGAAATTAAAGATCTTATATATCAAGATGACGATATTTATTTTGCAAAAAGTTGATGTGTAAGGGAAGCAGTAACCTCCTTCCAGACCGCAAAAAATCTGCAGATTTTTTGCTTTATCCTCGAAATTTTCTGCTGAAAATTTCTGCGAGGTCTTTCAGGAGGTTACTGCTTCCCTTTAAACAAAAATTTTGCAAAAAATTAATATCGTGTAATACTTAGCAATCATATGAACTTGCTCATTGTCGAATCTCCGTCAAAAGCAAAAACTATTTCCAAATATTTGGGAAATAGTTTCGTCGTTCGCGCCTCGGTCGGCCATATTCGAGATTTACCAAAATCAAATAAAAAAGCAGTCGATATAGACGGTGGTTTCATTCCGCACTATGAAATCGTGGCAAAGAAACAAGAGGTTATAGATGAGATAGCCAAACAAGCCCAAAAAGCTGACAAAATAATATTAGCGACTGACCCAGACCGCGAAGGAGAAGCTATCGCTTGGCATATAGAGGAAGTTCTGAAAGATCTACTCGGAGCCAAGATCAAAAGTAAAATCAAAAGGGCTACTTATCACGAAATAACCAAAGAAGCTGTATTGGAAGCGCTGGACAATCCACGAGACATAGACGAGCATTTGCGTGAAGCTCAGGAAGCCAGACGAGTACTAGATCGCATCGTCGGTTACGATCTTTCTGGTTTAATTTGGAAAAAAGTTAGATACGGTCTTTCGGCTGGAAGAGTCCAATCGCCGGCACTGCGAATTATTATGGAAAGAGAAAGAGAAATAAGAGCCTTCAAACCAGAGACTTACTGGACTATTTCTGGAGAATGGAAAACTGCTTCGGAGGAAAAACTCAATCTGACTTGTACCAAAGAGCCAAGAGATAAACAAGAAGTTGAAAGAATCATCAAGATTGCAAAAAATAATAAATGGAATGTTATAGCGGTCGAAGAATCTGAACAAAAAAGATCGCCACGGGCGCCATTTATCACTTCAACATTACAGCAAACTGCCAGTTCTAGACTTGGATTTTCTCCTTCACGAACTATGGCCGTGGCTCAGAAACTGTATGAAGCTGGATATATCACTTACATGCGCACAGATTCGACCAATCTAAGCAAACAGGCTTTGGGACAGATCGCATCTATTGTAGAAAATAAATATGGAAAAGATTATCTATCTTTCAGAACCTACACAACCAAAAGCAAAAACGCTCAAGAAGCTCACGAAGCCATTCGCCCATCTCATTTCGACAAAGAATCGGCTGGACACAACGATGAACAAAAAAAGCTTTACCGCCTTATCTGGCAGAGAGCTGTAGCTTCGCAGATGGCCGACGCTAGAGTCTCCAGGACCAAAATAATCGCCAATGTTCAAACTGATACCATACCTGATTTCGAAGCCACTGGTTCTAGAGTGATATATGACGGCTGGCTCAAAGCCGACCCAGATTCAAACGGTGAAGATTATATTTTGCCAGAATGTCAAAAGGATGAGCCTCTGGAAATAATAAACATTGATTCTTCGGAAAAACAGACTACACCTCCGCCACGATATACCGAAGCTGGTCTTATCAAAGAATTGGAAAAGAGAGGCATCGGTCGTCCTTCGACTTATGCTTCGATTACGAAGACGATCGAAGACCGTGGTTATGTCACAAAAGAAAATAAATCTTTAGTTCCAACTGACACCGGTGATGTCGTCTCTTCATTTTTGGAAGAATACTTCCCTACTTATATCAGCGATTCGTTCACGGCCGACATGGAAGACCAACTCGATGACATTGCCAACGGTACAAGAACATACAAGAAAACTCTGACTGATTTTTATAAACCATTTCATAAAGATGTAAAGTCGAAAGAAAAACTAGCAAAAGCGACTAACCTTGGTTTGGCTGATCCAAAATTTGTTTGTCCAAAATGCAAGACTTCACCAATGGAAATAAAGTTAGGCAAGAATGGTAAGTTTCTCTCTTGTACTCGTTATCCCGATTGCGACGGAGCACTAACGATGGATGGTACTGAATTTAAATCAGACACACCGATCGGTAATGATCCGGATACAGGTTTACCTATTTATGTCTTAAATGGTAGGTTTGGGCCTTATGTCCAGCTAGGAGAGAGGACGCCGAAAACAGGAAGAAAGAAAAAGAAAACTGATTTGGATGATAAAACTGAAGTTAAAATAGTTAAACCAAAAATGGCTTCGATACCAAAAGATGTTGATCCATCCAAAGTTACAGTCAAAGACGCTCTAAAATATTTGAGTTTACCAAGAAAACTGGGCATCGATCCGAAAACCAATAAAGAAGTTATAGCCTCAGCCGGTCGCTTCGGACCATATGTGGCTTCGGATAATAATTTCCGTTCGATAAAAGTTCCGGATAATGTTTATGACATTACTCTAGAAAGAGCTCTAGAATTATTGGCAATACCGAAGAAAACCAGGTTTCGTAAAAAGTGAAAATCTGTCATCCCTGCAACATAATTTGTAATTTCTTCGTTTTAGTTCGTCATCCTAGCGTTATAGTTTGTCATCCCCGCGTAGGCGGGGATCCATGTCTAACCATGCGTAATCTTTTAAAATGTAATACCACGCGCGTGGTATTACATGGATTCCCGCCTACGCGGGAATGACACAGGATAAAAGAAAATAATACAAGTAAAGCTAAACGGAAAAATCTTTCAAAGAATAAATATCTTCATTGTCTTCTTTGGCAACTTCTTTTGGTGAGCGATCGTCTATTGGAGTATTCTCGCTTGAATTCGAGGTTGGATTTGAAGTTGAATCTGGACCAGGCGTCGACTCTACTTTACCAACATCTTCACCTTTCTTCATCTGAACTTCGGTATTGGTCAGTTTTTCTAGTAAAGTACGCAAATCATCTGGACTGAAGAAATCGATTGTCACCTTACCACCCGTCTTACCTTTCTCGATTCTAACTCTGGTACCCAAAGTCTCGGTAAAGTTTTTCTCCATTTCCATAATCTGCGGATCAAGATATTTCTCTTTATTACGAATCTTTTCCGTCGCCACTCTTCTTGACATCGATTCAGCTTCTCGGACAGTTAGTTTATTATTTATTATTTCCTTGAATAAAACCACTTGCTCCTCTGGTCGGTCTATAAGCATAAGAAGTGGTCTGGTGTGTCCTTCGGATATTCTGCCTTCCTCAAGAGCATTGATCATTTCATCTGGTAAAGAAAGTATACGCAAAGAATTGGAGACGTATTCGCGACTTTTACCGACTTTATCCGCTATTTGAGCTTGTTTGAGCTTGAACTCTTTGGCCAATCTTTCGAATGATCTGGCTCTATCGACCGGATTTAGATCTTCTCTTTGAAGATTCTCGATGATCGCCATCTCTAGTTTAAGCTGTGGATCTTCTTCACCATTTCTTATAAGAGCAGGTACGGCCGATAGACCAGCAATCTTTGAAGCGCGCAGTCGTCTCTCTCCAGAAATAAGTTCATATTCAACCTTCATTCCGCCTCCCTCACTAAAAACTTCTTTTCTAGTTACAACCAATGGTTGCAAAACTCCGTACATTCGGATCGAGTCTGCCAAAGCTTTCAAAGCTTCTTGATCGAACTCCCGGCGCGGTTGATATGGGTTGGGGTTGATCTTGTCTACTTCGATCCAAAAGATAGCATCACTGACATAAGGTGTATTCATGGTGATATTATAAAGCCTGAACGCATACCAGAGCAAGTTTATTGAGGTCTGATCTCAAGGAACTTGTTATTTAACAGATATTTAGTATCATATCAAATGTTATTGTGTTACTAGTAACCAATAACTAAAAACTACTAACTAAAAAGCCGGGATGGCGGAATTGGT
>CAYQCS010000015.1:0-9878 GCA_964416105.1 uncultured Candidatus Saccharibacteria bacterium | reverse complement strand
AATGGTCGTTATTGCAGGTTCATTTGATGAGAAGAGTATTATCCAAAAAGTGAAAGAAGCCTTTGTCTCTATCAAAGACGGCAAAAAGCAAGATAAGTTATCTGTAATCGATAAGCAAGATAGGCCTATGTTTCGATCTGAATACGAAGAGACCGACCAAACTCATTTATGTTTTGGAGTCAGGACTTTTGCTATTACCGATAAAAGGATTCCAGCAATGCTTGTGCTTACAACTATTCTTGGAAGGGGAATGAGCTCTAGATTGTTTACCAAAATGAGAACCGAACTTGGTATTTGCTATTATATCAAAGCCGACCACAATCCTTTTACCGATCATGGAGTCTTAACCATTGCCGCTGGAGTTGATAATAGTAGGGTAGGCGAGGCGATAAAAGGTGTTATAGATGAATGTGTCATGTTGAAAGAAGAAGCGGTTTCTTCGCTTGAAATGAAGAAGGTAAAAGATTATATTGCTGGTACGACGATGCTTGAATTGGAGACTTCCGATGCTAGGGCAGAGTTCTGTGGTTATCAAGAGACCTTGAAAGGGAAAATCGATAGTCCGGAACTTATTATAGAAAAAGTGAATGCAGTAACAGCGGAAGATGTACAAAATCTGGCCAAAGAAATATTTATCAATCAAAACCTTAATTTAGCATCGGTCGGCCGTCTCAAGGAAGGAGATCAAGCCTTATCATTCTTAAAATTTTAATATGAGCAAACCATTTTATATCACAACCACATTACCTTATGTCAATTCCGATCCACATATCGGTTTTGCTATGGAGCTCATTAGAGCCGATATAGTTGCTCGTTACAAGAAGCTTCAAGGCTATGAAGTCTTTTTGAATACTGGAACCGATGAACACGGAGTCAAGATTTATCGTAAAGCCAAAGAACAACATATCGATACCCAAGCTTATGTCGATAGTTATGCCAAAAAGTTCAAAGATTTGATATCACTTCTAAATATTTTGCCCGAAGCTAACTTTGTTCGTACTACCGACAAACATCATATAATGTCTGCTCAAGAGTTCTGGAAAATTGCTGATAAAAATGGCTTGATTTACAAGAAAAATTATGCGGTTAAATATTGTGTCGGTTGTGAGTTAGAGAAGACCGAATCTGAACTCAATGATGATGATAAATGCGTTCTGCATCCTTTACAAGAGATTGAAACTATCGAAGAAGAGAATTACTTTTTTAGATTTAGTATATTCCAAAAGAAGCTCATGGATTTGTATGAGAAGAACGATAATTTTGTTATACCAAAATCTCGCTTGAATGAAATAAAAGCTTTTGTCGAAAGGGGTCTGGAAGACTTTAGTATTTCTCGCTTGGCGAGCAAGATGCCCTGGGGTATACCCGTCCCAGGTGATGATAAACAAGTAATGTATGTTTGGTTCGATGCTTTGGTCAATTATATTTCAGCCATTGGTTGGCCTGATGATAAGGAAAAATATCAAAAGAATTGGATAGAGAGCGGTGGCGTCGTTCAGTATTGTGGAAAAGACAATCTTCGACAGCAGGCGGCTATGTGGCAAGCAATGCTTATGGCGGTCAATTTGCCACCGTCCAAGCAAATTATCATCGATGGTTTTATTACTGGTGAGGGTGGTATCAAAATGTCAAAATCTTTGGGTAATACCGTCGATCCAGTCTCTTTGGTCAATGAATATGGTGTAGATGCTCTCCGATATTTCGTTGCTGGCAAGCTGGCAGCTTTCGAAGATAGTGCTTTTACGCCGGATAAATTCAAAGAAGCTTATAATGCTTATCTAGCCAACGGCCTCGGTAACCTTGCTTCAAGAGTACTCAGAATGTCCGAAACCAATGATGTAAAAGTAGATTTGAATGAAAGCCACCCATTTATCGACAGTCAAGAATTCAACGATATTAAAGTAAAATACAATGAAGGTTTCGATAAATTTGATTTACTACAAGCTTGCGAGGCGGTTTGGCAGTTGATTGCCAATACAGATGGAATCGTAGAGGAGAGGCAACCATTCAAGACGATAAAAACAGATCCCAAAAAGGCGATAGAAGATATAAAAGAGTTGGTAGTTAGACTATATCAAATAGGTAAGCTGTTATTACCGATTCTCCCAAAGACGGCAGAAAAGATAATAGAGTTGGTAGAAAAAAACAAGATTCCGGCGGAGCCTCTATTTATAAGAAAATAATGAAATACATAGATATACATGGTCATTTAAACTTTGTTGCCTTTGATAATGATCGCAACGAGGTTATAGAAAGGTCAAAAAAAGCAAATGTGACGATGGTTACGGTTGGTACTCAGCTGGACACTTCCAAATCGGCCGTTAAATTGGCGGAAGAAAACGATTCTGTTTATGCAATAATCGGTCTGCACCCAATACACACCTCCAAATCACATCATGATGTTCAAGAACTGGGAGAAGGGAATAAAGAGTTTACTTCTAGAGGTGAAGTTGTTGATATCGAATCGTACAAAATATTGGCTAAAAACAAAAAAACTGTAGCTATCGGCGAATGTGGTTTGGATTATTACCACGCTGATCCAGAAAGTGAGTCGAAACAGATAAAAGCTTTTGAACAGATGATAGATCTAGCCAATGAAGTCAATAAGCCACTTATGTTACACCTGAGGAATGGTAGCGGAAAATCTGCTTATTTGAATGCCTATGACATTTTATCCAGTAGATCGAAAGTTTGTGGTGATTTACATTTTTTCGCTGGAAATAAAGAAGAAGCCAAACCTTTTCTTGATCTGGGCTACTATTTTTCTTTTACTGGAGTTATTACCTTCACCCGAGATTATGATGAAATTATAAAATATCTTCCATTGGACCGGATTATGTCGGAAACCGATTGTCCGTATGTATCACCGTTGCCATATCGTGGTAAAAGGAATGAACCGGCCTATGTAGTCGAAGTTGTAAAAGCTATTGCTAGAATAAAAGGGCAGGAAGAGGATTTTGTTGCGAGACAAATCATAGATAATGCCAATAGATTTTTTAGCCTTTCTTTATAACTTTTTTATGATTTTTTGATGGTTTTTTCATCATTTCTTTATTGTCATTAGGTATAATATATATGCCTGCAACTATTGCGTCTTGTTTGTTTGTGTGTTAGTTTTGTTATGTATTATCAATAATCGCAATTAGTCCCTTTTTAGGGTCCCATATATGGGTCACTGGTTGCAAAAAGCTATATGCATAACATAAAAGAAGATAGGAAGTCTGTTTACGAGATAAGTTATCTTTTGGTCCCAAATCTTTCTGAAGATCAATTGGGAACGGAGATTGAATCTATTAATAAAATAATAGATAGCGGTGATTCTTTCATAATCATGGAAGGTAAACCAGAAAGGCAGGATTTGGCCTACACGATTCGTCGTAAAACAGTGGCCGGTTCTTACGAAAAATACGATAGCGCTTATTTCGGTTGGGTAAAATTTGAGACTAGTTCAGCCTCGATCGAAACAATAAAAAAGCAAATCGAAATTTTGCCTTCGGTTATCAGAATGCTAGTCATTACTACAGTAAGAGAAAATACTTATTTGGGTAAAAGAGAATCTGCTGGAGTGAAGAGTCTAGATTCTAGTGAATGGCAAAATAATGAAGAGGTCAAGACTGTTGTCGCTCAAAAGGTTGAAGAGCCTGCTACTGTCGAAGAAATAGACAAAAGTATAGACGCTATGGTTAAAGAGGTATAATAATTATCTATTTAACAAAAAATAAAATGTATTTAAACAAAGTATTTATTATAGGCAACCTTACCAGAGACCCTGAAATTAGAGCTTTACCGTCTGGTAGCAAAGTATGTAGTTTCGGAGTAGCGACAAATCGCATTTACAAAGACAAAGATGGTAATAAGCAAGAAGCCACCGAATTCCACAATATTTCAGCTTTTGCCAAACTAGGCGAATTGGCAGGGCAATATCTGAAAAAAGGTCAACAAGTTTTAGTTGAGGGTAGGATTCAGACTAGGACATGGGAGACGAATGGAGAAAAGAAGAATAGAACCGAAATAATTGCCGACAATATCCAGTTTGGTTCAAAGAGTGCTGGTGGAGGACAATATAATAAAGGCTCAAGTAACAATGATCAAACCAGCCAACCAACTAAAGAAGGAGTTAAAGAGATTGAATCGGGAACGGGAACAGGGTCAGATAAAATAGATTATCCAACAGAAGAGATTAATCCAGAAGACATACCATTCTAATAAATAAAAATATATGAAAAAACAATGTTATTTCAATCAGCATAATATCAAGTATATAGATTACAAAGATACCGATATCTTGAAGAAGTTTCTCAATCCTCACGGAAGGATTCTCAATCGTAAGCAGACAGGTGTTTCAGCCAAATACCAAAGACAATTGGGTGTAGCAGTCAAGAGAGCTAGATTCATGGGCTTACTTCCGTATGTGGCGAGGTAGGGAATCTTTATAGTAAAAGCAAACGGGGAATATCCTCTCTGAGAGACCCCGCAGAAATTTTCAGCAGAAAATTTCGAGGATAAAGCAAAAACTCTGCAGAGTTTTTGCGGTCTCGAAGGGGGGATATTCCCCGTTTGCTTACACTTTATTTCCCAACCCTCTCTCTATACTCCTCTGTCTCCGTATTTATACTTATCACAGCTCCTTCGTTTACGAAAAGGGGAACGTTGATCGTGGCGCCGGTTTCTAGTTTTACATTTTTCTGACCACCAGTCATGGTGTCGCCTTTTACATTTGGTGGAGCCTGAACTACTTTCAGATCTGCAGTTATAGGCATCTTGAAACCGATTGCTTGGTCTTTGAATAGATATTGTCCGATTATAGTATTTGGTTTCAAGAATTTACCCTGTGGACCGACTACTTCTTCGCTTACCTTGAATCTATTCTTTGGATCTTCTGGATCAGAGAACCACCATTCTCCGCGGTTATTGTAGAGATATTTAACTTCTTTTTCTTCTATTTCTGCTTGTTCAACTTTTTCTGATTGATGGAAAGAATATTCTGTGACCTTGCCAGTTATCATATTCTTGAGTTTTGTTGCATTGACTGGCTTGCGCTGTTGTTTGCGGAAAACATGAGAAGATATTACTTCATAAGGCGCCCCATCTAGGACGATGAATTTTCTTTCGGTTATTTCATTATATTCAAGTAAAGACATATTGTTTTTTATTAAATAATTAAAGGTTTGGCTATTCTATAGGAAGAATAGGGAATTGTCTATGTTTTATCGATATATTTCATCTCTTTTGCCGATAACCAAGACATCTATTAAATCTAGACCGATATCACAAATAACACGATAGTCGCCAATGCGAAATCGGTATGATTTTGAATCAACCAATCTCACAGCGTAAATTTTTGGGTTTTCTTGTGAAGCAAAAAACTTTATTTTGTTTATAATACGCTTACGAATATACGGAGAAGATGAACTGAGCCATTTTATGGCCACAGGGGAATAAGATATCACCATATGGGATGGAGTGATTTAGTTAATATTTAAGAGTTTTACCAAATCTTCATGAGTAATATATTTACCATCACGAATATCTTTGCGCGCTTGTTCTATCTTTTTATTGAGTATCGATATACCAATATTACCATCTACATATTCTCTAGTAGCAAAATTGAGAAAAGAACTTAGCGTCCAGCCATCTTTCTTTGCTTTTCTCATAGCTGCTTTTTTTATTTTTGCATCCATATTGAAGATTGTTTTGGTAGTCATAATAGCAGTATATATCCTGTATATACACTGTCAAGGTGCAACCAAAATAGCTACTCGACTATATAACCGGATCAGTTGCACCTTTTTGTTTTACTGTGAGCCTAATTTTTCCCTGATTCTGGCTAGTATTTCGTTTTTGATTGGAAGGTTTTCTCTGAGGAATTGTCTCGTAGCATCGTAACCTCGGCCCATTTTGGTTTCACCAAATGAATAGGATGAACCAGATTTTTGGATAATATCGAATTTCTCGCCCAAAGCGATGATTTCTCCTTCCTGAGATATACCTTCATTGTACATCAGGTCAAATTCTGTTTGCTTGAATGGAGCGGCGACTTTATTCTTGACTACTTTAACTCGGACTCTTCCACCCATGATCTCTTCACCCTTTTTGATCTGGGCGATGCGACGAATATCCAGACGAACAGAGGAGTAGAACTTCAGAGCCTTGCCTCCTGGCGTGGTCTCTGGATTACCGAACATGACACCGATCTGCATACGGATCTGGTTTATGAAAATTACGATTGATTTTGAACGAGCGACTATCGCTGTCAGTTTGCGTAAAGCTTGAGACATGAGGCGCGCTTGAGTACCGACATGGAAAGCGCCCATATCTCCCTCGATTTCAGCTTTTGGAGTAAGAGCGGCTACGGAATCTATTACCACCACATCCATCTTATTGGTTCTTATGAGACTATCGACTATATCCAAAGCTTGTTCGCCTGTATCTGGTTGGGAGATCAAGAGATCATCGATCTTAACTCCTAGTCGAGTAGCGTATTCCGGATCCATAGCATGTTCGGCGTCTATGTAGGCACAAACACCACCTAATTTTTGAGCTTCAGCGACAATATGTAAGGCTAGGGTAGTCTTGCCGGAAGATTCTGGGCCAAATATCTCGATAATGCGTCCGCGAGGAACACCGCCGATGCCTAGAGCCCAATCCAGACCGAGCGAGCCCGTTGGAATGGCGTTGATATTGACTTTGGGCTTTTCTCCCAGCTTCATGATTGAATCTTCGCCAAACTTGGCTCTGATAGCATCCATGGCATCGCGAATACCAGAATCATTTTGATTTTTCTTTTTTAGTTCTTTCTTTTCCTGAGCAGACGATTCTTTCTCTGTAATATCTTCCGAAGAGATATCAGTTTCTTTGTTTTTTATTTTCTTTATAGCCATTATAGTTAATTTACATTAGTAAAAGGCAGGCATAGGTATATTATCATTGTTTTGATAATAGTATATATTGTCAAAACGAACCAACTATATCTATATTTTTTGAAATTTTTCTACCAAAACGATCGTTGGCAGATATATTTATTTTGTTTATTCCTGCAAAAATTATTATTGAATCATTCCAATATCCTTTTTCATCAGTTAGTATCGGTCTACCATTTAGATATATATGACTCACTTGCCTAGCTTGTCCATTGATAGAGAGAAAATCTTTATCGGAGATATAGCCGTTAGGTGGGTAGTCTATCGCTATCCTTGGGCCCTGAATATAATTTAGACTTTTAAATATTGCGAAAGAGAAGACTGTAGCAAAAAATAAAAACAATAAACTAAACTTAATTAGTCGTATATTATAGGTTCTGGAAAAATACATTTCTATATACTATCATCATTTTTGATAGTTTCGCTATCATCGATAATACCACCATCAATCTTTTCGCTTTTCATAAGTATTTCTCTTGGCTTAGAACCATTTTTGGGGCCGATGACACCTCTTTCTTCCATTGTGTCTATAAGCTTTGCTGCTCGAGAATAACCAACACCCAATTTTCTCTGTAAAAAGGAGGTAGATGCTTGACCGGTGCTCATAATAAGCTCTTTTGCGGTTTCATAATATTCATCTTCTTCTTCAAGGGAATCGGGATCTCTCAAAGAATTGAATACTGGTTTGAGTCCTCCCGCCTCCTCATTGTTGTTAGGAGAAAGATTGATTTGGTCGATTATTTCATCTCTATATTGGTCGGCCAGATATTTAACAACTCTTTTTACTTCAGATTCTGATATATAAGCTGATTGAAGACGAACAGGTTTTGCCATTTCTCCTCCTAGGTAGAGCATATCTCCAGCACCAAGAAGTTTTTCTGCCCCCATTTGATCTAAAATAGTTCTTGAATCTATCTGAGATGAAACTTGAAGAGCGATTCGGCTTGGTATATTGGCTTTTATCAATCCTGTAATAACATTTACGCTTGGGCGCTGAGTCGAGATAATAAGATGTATACCGACCGCTCTACTCATTTGTGCCAAACGGACGACTGCTGATTCGAGTTCTCTAGGGTATGTCTGCATAATATCTGCCAATTCATCGATTATAATAGCTATATAAGGCATCGTCTCTGGTAATTTGGCTAATTCTTCGTCTGAAGGATTTTTACTATTTTTATATTTTTCTAGGGCTGGAGCCAGCACAGTCTTGTGATAAGAGTCTATGTCTCTGGCTGAGCATTTCTCCAAAAGATCGTATCTTCTGGCCATTTCTTTTGCTGCCCAGCGCAAAGCTTTTATTGCATTGATCGGATCGGTGATAACTGGAGAGAGAAGGTGGGGTATCTTGTTGTACATGGTAAGCTCTACTCTTTTTGGATCTATCATGATGAATCGAAGATTTTCAGGCGAATTGCGATAAAGCAATGAGGTTATAAGAGCATGAATAGTTACAGATTTACCTGAGCCGGTGGTACCAGCAATGAGCATATGCGGAGCCTTGGCTAAATTGCTGAAATGAGGTCTGCCGGTTATGTCTTTACCCAAAGACATGATCAGAGGTTTTTCTGATTCATGATATTCAGGTGAAGAAAGCAGAGTTGCAAGACCGACGGTGGTTTTGGCTGTATTTGGTACTTCTATTCCAACTAGAGATTTACCAGGAATAGGGGCTTCGATACGGATAGGGTGAGCAGCTAGAGCCAAAGCCAGATCGTTATTCAGTCCTACTATTTTGGATAATTTAACCCCTTCTGCTGGTTTCAGAGCATACCTTGTAACCGATGGACCTATAGAAATTTCATCCATTTCGACTTGGATACCGAAGTTTTGCAAAGTCCTTTTTATAATGTTTGCATTTGCTTTTATGTCTCCAGTTTCTGGTTTACCACGGTCTTTTTCTAATAGAGAGAGCGGTGGAGGATTGAAAGGTTTCAAACTAGGCATATTGGTCGAGCCCACGAAATCCTCATCATCACCAAATTCGATTGTTTTCTTTTTCTTTTCATTATTGCCTACAACTATATTTGGTTTATCTTCTTTCTCATCTTTTTGTTCTTGAGTTTTTTCTAGCTTATTATCAAAGGGTAATTTGATTGCGAGGTTATCTTTTTCCAATTGATCTTCCTCTTTCTTCTTTCTCCAAAAGGCCAAATCATCCAAAGTAAAGTAGAGATCAAAAGTCATAACGATTGATATTGCAAGAATCGTTACAAGTATAGCGCTCGTGGCCCAAAGATCGACAAATCTAATCATTGGATAAGCAATCCATCTACCTATAATTCCACTTGCCCCCGCATATATGACATGAATGAGACCTAAACCAGAAATTAAAAATAATAATGCACCAATCGTCTTTGAAACATCCACTCTTTTCTTTTGGCCTTTGAGAAAAGATATACCAAGCATTGCAAACATTATCGGTAGAAGGAAGTAGCCAATACCAAAAAGCTTGTATAGAAAAAGGTATATCTTATCCCCGATCCAACCTGCTTTGCCAAAAGATGCTAATACAGAGAGGATAACTATAAGAAAACAAGATATTGAAATTATCACCTGAACAGTCTCATTTCGCATTTCTTCCCAGAAACCTATTTTCTTGCCTAAGTTTGTTATTTCTTTTTTTCTGCCCATAAAAATGATTTTATCTAATAATGATAACACAGACTGATAATTTTACTTATTATTTGCAAATTATAGGCACTCAGGTCTATAATAGACATAAGGACAAAAGATAAGACATGCGGTTTTTCATATAGGACAGAGTTAGTTTTAATCAAAGACAGTATTTATCTTAATGGACAATAATGAAGAAAATAAATCGTCCTTTAGTAATCCCTTTAATTGGAGGGCTTTAGGCTTTTTTTCTGCAGAAGACTATCTTGTTTATATATTCAAAAAGACAGAAAAAATTACTGCCGCATTGTATCTTGTCTCAGGACTTCTAAAAGACGAAGA
>CAYQCS010000014.1:8976-10041 GCA_964416105.1 uncultured Candidatus Saccharibacteria bacterium | reverse complement strand
ATGTTAGATATTTCATCAGTATTTATTGAGATTATAGTAACATATTCCCTATGTCTGACATAGGGAAAGCCCCCACCCAACAAAAAACCCGCAAAAGCGGGAGTTTTGTTGGAATACATTTAACAAAGATGCTGGTTAAGGACAAGTTGCTGTATTATTCGTCGTGTGACCAGGATTTGTCTTGCCGGTTGAATCAATACAGAAATACTTTGTTGGATCAGAAGCAAGTCTGCCATATATTGCATACGATGTCGGACCAGCATTAGTAATAGCATGCAAAGTACTACCTTGACCGTTAACATCACCTCTAAGAAGTACTACATTTGCATTCGCTGTTCCTCCTGATACCTGAAGTCCCGAACCATCAGTAGCGGTACTGTTTGAAGCTGTAAATGTGGAAATATAACCTCCTGTAGGACTGTAACCCGACTCAGCTTCTGTCCTCAGCTGTTGCACACTTGACTGAATTCTCGCATCACTACCCTTCTTCCTCGCCGACTGTAGGCTGACTAGCACTACCGAAGCCAAGATACCGATGATTGCGATTACGACTAGCAACTCGATAAGGGTAAAACCTTTTGTATACCTTTTCATATTTTATTTTTTTATTAATAATTACTAACTTTGTTAATACTAACCTTTTATGAGGTTATTGGGATAATTATAGCACCTACATTGCTCGAATAATCCAATAATAACATGTGGATAACGCTACTACTGCGCACCCGCAATGTTGTAAATAGGCACCAATACCGAAGCCAATAGTACTGCCACGCCACCGCCAAGCAAGACAATCATCGCTGGTTCTATAAGCGAAACGAGAGAGTCTACTGCGGTTTTGACTTCTCTAGTATAAAAGTTGGCTAGGGTCTTCAAGATACTACCCACTTCTCCTGTTTCTTCTCCAACTCTAGTCATCTGCACCATAATTCCAGGGATTTGAACAGGATATACGGACAGAGATTCCGATAGAGTCTTACCACCCTTTACCGCTTCGACCGACTCACTAAGTATCTTTTTATAAACACCATTGTTGATGACATTGGCAGTAAGCTCCAGAGCACG
>CAYQCS010000014.1:0-8876 GCA_964416105.1 uncultured Candidatus Saccharibacteria bacterium | reverse complement strand
CCTGCCAATAATCTGAAAATTCGCAAAGCAGATACCTGCGCTTGGAATAAAGTGGAGAGCTGTCTAGACAATATGACTATATCTTTACCCGAGACATGATCAAAAAGTGAGACTTTACTAGACAAGAAAGAACCTCCCTTATCAGCCTCACTGATCGAAGACAGGATCAATCCTCTCCTTTGCAGAGAAGATATAGCGACATCGACATTTATAGCGTCGATGGAACCGCCTTTTTTCTGTCCTTTCTCATCCAAATATTCGTAATTAAATAACATAATATTTTCAATTTAATGTTAAATCATTCTGCCTAGATTCTTCGGATTGGAAGAATTGGCATAAGCATTTTCGACAGAGATCTCTCCTGCTCTGACCAATTCTACCAAACAACGGTTCATGTCGATCATCCCTTCTTGAGAACTAGTCTCGATGACAGAATTCAATTCATGAATTCGTTTTTCTCTGATCAGATTGGATACAGCTGTGTTGTTGATAAGAAGCTCATAGGCTGGCACAAGACCGCCCGACACTCGATTGATAAGTCTTTGAGAGAACACCCCCGATAGAGAACCCGCCAACTGAACTCTAATCTGATCCTGTTGCCCAGAAGGAAAAGAGTCGATGATACGATCTATTGTCTGAGCAGCGTTATTGGTATGCAAAGTAGAAAAGACCAAATGACCAGTCTCTGCGGCAGTAACAGCGGTTGCTATAGTGTTTATATCGCGCATCTCACCAACCATACAGACGTCTATATCTTGACGAAACATCGCTGTCAAAGCATTGGCGAAATCTGGAGTATCTATCCTTACTTCTCTTTGATCTATAATCGACTTCTTCGATTCAAACTGATACTCGATTGGATCTTCAATAGTTAATATATGTTCTGATCTAGTCTGATTTATCATCTCGATCATCGTAGCCAAAGTCGTTGTCTTACCTTGACCGATGGGACCGACTACCAAGAAGAAACCTTGATTCTTCCTTGTGAAAACCTCTAGAATAGGAGGTAGATTGAGTTCTGACAAAGTTCTAATCGCTTTTGGAATCAACCTAAGAGCAATGGAAGCCTTTCCTTGATGAAAATAGACATTACCACGAAACCTAGCATTGGTTAGACTATAAGAAAAATCTGCAGTCTTTTCTACTTCTAGAATCTCTTTATTCTTCTCATTAATAAAAACATTCAGAAAACCTTTCATATCCGAGTCTGTAATGACAGACTTCTTGACCAAAGGTAATAGATTGCCGGAGACTCTAATCACTGGGGGCCTACCAACAGAAAGATGCAGATCCGATGCCCCTTCCTGTAATATTGTATTTACCAAATCATCTATTTCTTTTTTATAGTCCATCTTTTAATTATATATTAAAATTATTTATTAACTTTGGATGAATATATTTGTTCCATTTGAGTCAAAACATCTGATGGTATCGAGGTTGCCTTTATGATATAACCATCTACTTTTATCTTTTGAGCTCTGGAGACATCGCCGGAAGAACTTTGATTGGTAAGCATAATAACAGTTGCAGTAGGTGCCAGATTTTCTGTTTTTATCTTCGAAACTAATTCGAGACCATCCATACCTGGCATTACTATATCGACAAGCATTATGTCTGGAGCATAGCCATCACGCAAAACTTTTAGAGCCAAGTCTGTAGAGTTGACAATTTTGACATCATAGCCTGCTTTGGAAAATTTCTTGGAATACATCTCCAAGAGAAAAGAATCATCATCTATTATCATTACTTTTTTAAGGGAAGATTGATCTGGCATATATATATTATACTACATATTATAACTTATTAACCTCTTCAAAAGGTATTTTCTTTTCAAAAGCTCTCACTATTGCACTTTCTCTTATAGATAACATCCCTTTTTTGCGCGCTATTTTGTATATTTCACTTTCTACTGGATTGGTCAAAATGGCATGCTCTATGTCTTTATCCATCATAAACATCTCAAAAACGGCCATTCTGCCTTTGGTCCCTTTTGGACATTCTGGTGTTGGCTTTATTTTATAGACCGTATCACTAAAAGGGATTTCTTGATGAAATTCTGTGGGTAGATCAGCAAAACTTCTGTCAATTATGGCTTTCATACTACCTTCAATCTTCACTGGCTCGCCTCCACCAGTACAGAGTTTACCAACCAGTCTCTGTGCAATCGCAAGAATAAGAGTAGGAGCAATAAGGAAAGGATCAACTCCCATATCAATGAGACGAGGTATCACGCCGGCGGCATTATTCGTGTGCAAAGTCGAAAAGACCAAGTGACCTGTAAGGGCGGCTTGAACAGCCAATTGTGCTGTCTCTTTGTCTCGAATCTCACCAACCATTATTATGTCGGGGTCTTGACGCAATGTGGTACGCAGACCAGAACTGAAATCATAACCGATCTCTGGTCTTACTTGAGACTGACTTACACCTTCTATCTGGTATTCGACAGGGTCTTCCAGAGAAAGAACGTTGTAACTTTCTCTATCGACTTCCTCCAAAATAGAATACAAGGTTGTAGATTTTCCTGAACCGGTCGGACCAGTAATCAAGATCATCCCATATGGAGCATTAATAGCTTTACGAACCATATCTAGATTTCTAGGAGAAAAACCAATATTATCAATCCTGAGTATTCCTTTTGCTTGATCCAAAATACGCATTTCAACTTTTTCTCCATAATAAGCTGGGAAAGTCGATACACGGAAATCGACTCTCCTACCATCTATTCGAGCAGAGAATCTTCCGTCCTGTGGTTTACGTTTCTCATCAAGTCTCATATTTGAAAGAACTTTGATACGAGAGACGACTGCAGAATGTATCTGTGGAGGTAAGACTAGGCTTGTATTCAAAATTCCATCAACACGAAATCTAACTCTGATCTTATCTCTCATATGCTCTATGTGGACGTCAGACGCTTCCCCTTCGACAGCATAGCGAACTATAGTAGCAACGATCTTTACAACAGGAGCATCTTCTACGATAAGAGCCTCAACCTCTTTCTCTCCCTCCTCTTTATCCATCTTCCCAGGCTGTTTGCCTTTTTTACCGGAAGTAGTCTCGATGGACAATTCCGTTTCCAATTCAGACAAGGCCCTAGTCACTTCTCCCGTAAGACCCTTGTACATATCTATAACCCTTTTGAAATCATCTATTGAAATCAAGAAAATGTTATAAGGAATATTTCTTTTTGTAGCCAAGAAATTCAAAGCGTCCCTGGCTTCCATATTGTCAGGATCAACTATTCCAACTTCCAAAACATCTCCATCCATTCCTATTGGGACAAAATGATAGTGCAACGCCGACTCCTCTGGAATATATTCCAAAATCTCGAACGGGGCCGTAGCTCCTTCTAGCTTTTTTATGGGAATATTCAAAAACTCTCCTCTTGCCTCCAAAATGTCTTCTGGCTTAACACCATGAGACATAAGAGATTCATCCAAAGAAACTCCTGAAGAAATCTGTTTTCTGATTTCTCCAATATCGACCTTATTAATCAACTTTTTCTGTAAAAGTATATCTAATACCGACATATTTTTTTGATCTTTAACGGGAACTTCTATTGTTAGTAGAAGGTAAGGTCAAACCAGGAACAGGTGCGAAAGGATTTGGTCTACCGACAGGTAGAGGAGGAATACCTACAGAATAATCAACAAGGGTCTTGTAAACTGGCGTGTTGAAAATTTCTCCATCGATCTTAAGTGACTTCAACATATTCAAAGTCGATAAGACTTTTACGCCTATGGCCTGATTTTCAACATTGACTTGTTCCAAAGTAAGCCCAGAATCAACTTCACTACCTTTCAAATAGAAATATATCCCAATAGCAAATATAACTATTATGAAAAGTATTAGATAAGGTGTTTTTGATTCTTTTTTGGTATTCATGTTTTTATTGATTACGCAACCAATATGTCTGCAAATCTACTTTCCAAGTATAGAGACCATCATCACTAGCACTAAGCGATATGCCATTGACATCCAAAATCCTCAAGCTAGATTCCAAAGCTTGCAAGAAGTTTATGAATTGTTGGTATGAAGCAGATAAACCAAAAGATACAGAAACTTTTTCCAAAGTAGCAGATGGTAGACCAGAACCATCTATGTTTGTAGAACCGGTAGGTTGGCCAGCTGTTCCATTAGAAGCACTACGATTTGAACCAGGGTCTGAAGAAGAGATTGTCACACCATTCAAAGCAACACCATTTCTGGATGCAAGATTGTTAAGATCAATAACTAATCTTATATTATCGACATTTTTTGGTACCAATTTATCGAGATTTTCCCTGTCTTCAATTGATAATTTGTTATAGTCAGCCAAAACTTTTTCTCTAGCTTCTATAAGTTTCGCGGCATCTTCGATTGCTTTTTCATATTCATCGTTTGAACTTTTCACCAATCTTGCTTCAGCAATAATATCAGCCGTTACAGTAAAATATAGGCCTACGGAGAGAATTATTAAGACTAGAGAGTAGAAGGTTTTATTCATATTTGTATTTATTGGCTATCGTTGGCAGAATTTATCAATTGTGAATAAAGGAACTTAGACGCATCCAATTCTGCAGTTAAACCAAAACTTACTGAACCCGTCTCACCTATAGTCGGACTAGATACAGCAGCGCTCCTTACAACTCCTGCTAAGTTATAATCTGAAAGCTGACCTAAGATGTCAGACTGAAAAGCTACCGTTGGCATATTCTTACCCATACCTTGAAGACTAATACTTAACGAGCCACCATTGCCCGGGTTTTTGAGATCCATAGAAACAAATCTTACATCTTCTACAGTCATATTTTTTATGACATCGAATATACCAGAAAGAGCAACGTGGTTATTCAAAACATTTCTTGCAGAATCAACCTGAAGATCTATTCTCTTCAATTTTTCTATTAGATCTACATTGAAAGTCTTTTCCTTTGAAGCTAGCTCATTTTTATATCTTTGATTGGCAGATTGTAGATAACTTCTCCAAAAATACGCCCCTCCGACAGCACCAACAGATAAAACAAAGACTAGAACAGAAATTGCCATGAATACGCTCGCAACCGGACTCTTGGTTTTCTGTAATTGCTTATTACTTATTGACCCAGACACCGGCATTCCTACGGTCGGCTTTTTGGGTATAAACGAAGTTTGGAATTTTGGTTCCATATATTCAACTATAATTGTACCAAATATACCTATTTAAATAACTGTGTATAACATACTAGCTCTGTTCCTCCAGTTTTCTCAAAGCAATACCGATGGCAACAGCGAATTCTGGGCCAGCTTTAAGGAATTCATCTGCCAGGACAGCCGGGGTTTCCAATTTTCCGAAAGGATCGGCATAAATAACATCAGTTTGAAAACTTATCTTTGCTAAATCAGTAAACCCTTTCAACAATACCCCTCCACCAGTCAATATTATTTTACTTACATTCTTGGCGTATTTTTTTTGATATGCCATCAAAGCTCCGTTGGCTTCATAAAGGATATAATCAAGATTGACAGTTATAATCTCAGTTAATTCTTTGAATTCTGGACCACCCTTGAGACCATGAGTACGTTTCAGGCTTTCTGCTTCAGCGACTGAAATAGATAAAGCTTTTGATAGAGACAGAGTGATATCTTGTCCACCTTTGTTGATAATATGAGAAGAACGCAAAACACCTCTCTCTACTATATAAAGTTTAGTCGAACGAGCACCTACATCCAATATCATCGAAACGCCTACACCTGTATCTATTACTGATCTTATAGAACTGAATATTTCTATTTCATAAAAACTAGGTTGCAAACCACTACCGGTTATTATTGATTGATAATTATTTATAAAATCATTGTGAATAGCGATAACCAATACATCTCTACTGATATTCGCTTGTTTAGTAGATTCATCTTGAACAATATATGAACCCTCCTTTGGAATTATCGAGTAATCGAGCATAACTTCATTCAAAGGTACTGGTATGTATTTTCGAGCCTCCATGGACACGACATCACCAATCTGTTTATCTGGAACTGGAGGTATTGTAATAAAAGAAATCAAACTAGCCGATAACGGTAAAGCAACACCACAAGAAACTGTGGTAGTTTTCGATTCACGCAAAATATCCTTCATTGCTTCTACAAGTTTCGGAGCTTGTAAAGCAGTGGCTTGACCTACTTCTGATCCGGCATATGGTCCCAAAGACAATTCACCGTATGTTTGGAGGATCGCCCTACCGCCCTTCTTTCTTATTTGAACAACTTTAATAGCCGAGGATCCTATATCGACGCCCAATACGCCAGCTTCTTTTTTGAAAAGAGAAGAGAAAAAAGACATGAGACCATTATAACTCGAAATCATTGCACAAGGAATAGCAAATGAATTAAAATGCCATTCTATGAGACTGCTAAACATTATTTATCAAACAATAATCAACTCACTCTTTCCTGTAAGTAAATTGGATAGAGATGTTTTATCTTTGAAACCAGAACAAGCTCTTGCTCAACTAACCAAATCTTCAAAACCACCTTTAGATAAGACAAGATCTATATTTGCTTACAAAGATCCACTAGTTACCAAGCTGATTTGGAACATTAAATACAAAAAATCAGAAACGGCTCTAAAGATCGGTGCCTACGCTCTCTATTTGGAAATAAAGAAACTTTACAGCAGTACAGACAGCGGTTTTACAAATAATAATACAAAAATAATTATTGTCCCTATCCCAAGTTCAAAAAGAAGGCTAAGTGAGAGAGGCTTCAACCAAACTGAACTATTGGCCGATTATATAAAAGCTCTGGATACAGATGGTCTGATAATCATTAGAAAAGATATACTATTGAGACAGCATCATCAACAAAGACAAACACTGAAAGATCGAGAAGAGAGGTTGGAAAACGCCAAAGGTATTTTTTCCATAGATGAAGAGGTGACTATTCAACTCTCTCAACAAGACAAAGACAGTCTCTTCATAATTCTAGATGATGTAATCACTACTGGTAGTACTATAAGTAGCGCAATCGACACGCTTACCGTCAATGGTTTTAAGAAAGTCTACGGTCTATCCCTGGCGCACTGAGTGATATAACGAAAAGATTCAATTTTCAATAACCAATAACCAATTTAAAAATTTTTGTTTACTTGATCATTGAAAATTGATCATTGGTTACTTATCATCATTCTCACAAACCTCCTCTTCCCTATTTTCAAAATTACTGAAGTAGTTGGTGCAAAATTTGGATCTGTAATTTTACTATCATCTTCCAGACGAACGGCACCATCGTCAATGAGTCTACGCCACTCAGTCTTCGAAGGGATTATTCCTGCTTTGATCAGAAGTTCTGGCAAACTATCTCCTTTTTTGAAACTTATTTCTTGAATATCTTTCGGCAGACCACCTTTGGAAAAAGTCTCATTGAAAGTCTGCTCGGCGATTTTGGCTTTTTCTTCACCGTGGAATCTCTTCACAATATCTGAAGCTACAAAAGCTTTTGCATCTCTTGGTCCATTGGACATAATTTCTTCTTTTTTGGAAAGAGCTATTCTGGTGCAATGCAAAAACAACGGCTCAATCATTGGGTCTGGCAAAGCCATAATCGCACCAAAAAGATCGTTTGGTGCTTGATCGATGAATACTCCTGTACCATTCGATTTGGACATAAGCTCACCTGTCTTCGGGTTTGCTATCAAATTCAAAGCAACAACAAATTTATCTTTATTTTTCAGCCTTTTAAGCAAAGTTCTGCCAGCCAAAGCATTGAAAGTCTGATCAGTACCGCAAACTTCAACATCAACATTCATGGCTACACTGTCATAACCTTGCATCAGTGGGTACATGAATTCATGAACATGAATCGGACTGTTATCTTTCAATCTTTTGGCAAACATTTCCCTTTCCAACATCTGCTGAACAGTAAAATTGGAAGCAAGATCAACAACGTCGGCAAAAGATAATTTTGAAAGCCATTCGGAATTATAAAGAATCTTGGCTGGATTATCTTGATCATCAAAACTAATGAGCGGCTTTACTTGATTGATCCAACCAGAGACATTGTTTCTCACTTCTTCTCTGGTCAACTGCTTTCTTGTAGCACCTTTGTCGCTAGGATCGCCGATTTGGGCAGTGAAATCTCCGAAAAGGATAATTATTTCATGACCAAGCTGTCGTAACTCTTCCATGAACATGATATTTTTCGCATGTCCCAAATGAAGCGCCGAAAAGGTAGGATCAAAACCGATGTACATTTTCAATTTTTCTCCAGATTGCAACTTCTTAATAAACTCTTCTTTGGTCGGCAAAATCTCGACCACCGCACCGCGCTCGAATATTTCCTCAATTCTTGATTTATCGGTAATTATTTTCATTTACTTACTATTCGTAACTGTGTTTTGATTTTGATCTGATTTCGTCTCACTTAGGTTGTCCTTTGGCCTGAAATTCTTGTCTATCTTAACAACAAAGAAAAGATATACTAATTCCAAAATACCCATGGTGTTTATTACAAGCAGAGCAACAAACCACCACTTCTCACCCCTGCGCGCCGAATACCACAAAGAATAACCTTTGAGAGCTATCACAAGTAGAGCAACAACCAAAGCTATCAAACCAACACCAACAGCTAATAAAGGGTTGATACCCCAAGTCTGTCCATACCAACTCATATGCCAAGGATACATCATGATATTATAGTTTAATTATAATGTTTATATATTACCACATTATCATAATCTTTTGATAATTAGCCAATAATATGCAAGAATGCTATTGCTAGAAATATGGAGAGTTGGCTGAGTGGTCGAAAGCGCCTCACTGCTAACGAGGTGTCCCCTAACCGGGACCGTGGGTTCGAATCCCACACTCTCCGCCAATAGAAACTTCGCGATTTGAAAGGGTTGCTCCGCGCGGCCGCGCGGC
>CAYQCS010000013.1:0-10301 GCA_964416105.1 uncultured Candidatus Saccharibacteria bacterium | reverse complement strand
TGAAGTTTTATTCGATAAACTTCAACTATCAGTTAAGAACATGAAAAAGACGAGTAGCGGGGCGCGCTCGACACGCGAGTCCGAATTGGAAAAACTGAAAGATCTGCATCCGATCATACCTTTGATATTTGAGCATCGTGAATTGCAAAAATTACTTTCTACTTATATAGACACAATTCCAGCTTTACTGGATGACAATAATAGGTTGCATTCCAACTTCGTTTCTTCGGGAACAACTACCGGCAGGATGGCTTCAAATAATCCTAATTTGCAAAATATACCGATCAAATCTGAATTGGGAAAAGCGATTCGCGGCGCCTTCATTGCAGAGCAAAAATATAAACTTTGCGCTTTTGATTATTCTCAAATGGAATTGCGAATCGCTTCTTTTCTTTCTGGTGATCCGAAACTGATCGAGATTTTCAAAAAAGGCGAAGATGTTCATTCTTCAGTTGCATCTTTTGTTTTCAAAGTGCCACTTCCCGAGGTTACCCAAGCGATGCGTCGCCAAGCAAAGGTGATCAATTTTGGAATCATATACGGTATGGGGGTTATGGCTTTGAAGCAAAACTTGGGTACTAGTCGTGAAGATGCGCAAAAATTCTTGAACGATTATTTTGAAACCTTTTCAGTTTTGGCTGAATATCTAGATAAAGTAAAAAAAGAAACGGCCGAAAGGGGCTATACCGAAACTTTGTTTGGAAGGCGTAGATATTTCGAAGGGATCAATTCAAAGATTCCGTATATCAAAGCTTCTGCCGAGAGAATGGCGATCAATGCACCAATACAGGGTACCGAAGCCGATGTGATCAAGTTGGCAATGATTCGGATCGATGAATTTATTAGAAAAAATAATCTGGAAGAGGAAGTTTTTCCTTTGCTTCAAGTTCACGATGAATTGGTTTATGAAATAAAAGAAGAAAAAACGGAAGAGATTAGCCATAAGATTGAGAAAATTATGGAATCGGTTCTAGATCCAAAAGAAACCAGAGGAGTTGTTCTCAAGGCCTCGGCTTCAATTGGTGATAATTGGGGAGAGTTAAAATAGCATGCTTTATATCTTCTGCGGAAATCAAAATCAAAGTTTGAATAAAGCCAGGGGCCTAGTTGATTCTCTGCGAACAAAGAGGCCGGATGCAACCTATATAGAAGTTAATTCTGATAATTGGAGTGATTCGGTAATAGAAGAAAATATTGGAGGACAAGGTCTTTTTTCGAGCAAGTATATTATTTTCCTAAATAGAGTGGGTGATAAGAAAGAAATACTTGAAAAGGTTACAGAATCTTTGGACACAATGAAAGAATCGGATAATATTTTCATTTTGCATGAAGGAAAAGTCGACGCTGAGACCAAGAGGTTGTTCGAAAAGAAAGCAGACAAAGCCATTTTTATAGATGAAAAAGAAAAAAACGACACTAAAAAGGATTTCAATATTTTTTCTCTGGCGGATGCGATCGGTTCCAGAGACAATATCAAAGCTTGGTCTATATATCGTGAAGCAGTCAGAAATGGTCTTGAATTGGAAAGCGTGCTCGGTACAATGTTTTGGCAAGTGAAGTCTATGATCTTGTCTTTTGAAGCAAGTTCAGCGTCCGAGGCAGGACTTAATCCTTTTGTTTATTCAAAAGCCAAAAGAACTGTCAATAATTACAAAAAAGAAGAGTTGAACTCAATGTCAGTAGAACTGCTAAAGATTTATCACGAAGGGCATAGGGGGGTGATTGATTTGGAACTAGGGATTGAGAGGTTTTTGCTTCAGATAGCTTGATCCTCCGGATCGGTGCTCGGGTGCCTGCACCGAGCGAGGAGTCCTGAGCGATTAGCGAAGGACGACGAGTCGAGGTGCGCCCAGCTGGATTCGAACCAGCGACCCTCTGCTTAAAAGGCAGGTGCTCTACCGGGCTGAGCTATGGGCGCGTAATAAGCTAGACAATAACACAAATTTCAATTGTTGCAAAATAAGTGATAAGTTACTCCCAACTTATATTTATTGGTATACTTGATTGATGAATTGGTTGATGGACAAATTAAAGAAGAATAAGGCGATTTTGTTATACATTTTGACTCTTTTTATTGTTACCAGAATAGTTTTGGTTTTAATTGGCTCAATCACTTTGCATTATATGGTATCAGAACCATATCAAAATTGGCGTTTCGAAATTGTAAAAGAATCACCATTAAAAGCAAATTGGATAGTTTGGGACAGTGAATGGTATTTGAGAATAGCGCAAACGGGCTATAGCGATGTTGATAAGTTTTTGTCTGGCCAATATTCGACCTTTGGTTTTTTCCCTTTGTATCCTTTTATTGTCAAATTATTTCAGATAGTCTTTTGGGATTATGTTATTGCAGGTATTGTTGTCTCAAATATTTTTTTACTTATCAGCGCCTTTCTTCTTTATTTATTGGTGAAGCGTCAATATGACGATGAAGGTCTAGCCTATCGTAGTGTACTATATATGTTCCTGTTTCCTACCGGATATATATTTTCTGCGGTTTATCCAATGTCTTTAGTTTTATGTTTGTGGTTGGCCTGTATTTTAGCTTTACACAAGAAGCATTTATTGATTTCTGGAATATTTGGCCTTCTGTCGTGTTTGGCTCATTCGTTTGGGGTTCTAATACTCATTCCTGTATTTTTGTTTTATATAAAAGATTTGGGATATTCCTGGAGATCGATTAAGTGGAATGTGGTCTTTTTGTTTTTAATTCCTTTTGGTTTGGTGATTTGGGGAACCATGTGTTATTACATAGTTGGAGATTTTTTTGCTTATTCTGCCGCCCAACGAAATGTGTGGGGACATGTTTTTTCCATTCCTTTTGTTACTCTTTACAAGAATCTTTGGTACGGAGCTGATTACTTGATAAATAGTCTTATTACGATTATCACATTGATTTTTGTAATTATTAGTTATAAGAAAATTCCTTTTTCATATTGGCTTTTTGCAATTTTTGTAATTCTATTTAGCCCACTGACTGGTACAGTTGTTGGGTCACTTCGATATTTTTCGATGGTCTTTCCTATGTTTATTCTTCTTGCTTTATGGTCAAAAAATGAGAAGATAAATCAGCCTCTATTGATTTCATTGGCAATGTTACAAGGATTTCTGTTCGTTTATTGGACTTTGGGTTTTTGGTTTGTATCATAATTTAATATGAAATTATCTATAGTTATACCTTGTTTGAATGAAGAGTTAACTATTGGTTCCTGTATTGAGCAGGCTAAAAAAGGTTTGCTTTCCTTGAATATCGATTCAGAGATAGTTGTTGTTGACAACGGTAGTACCGATCGATCGTTGTCTATAATAAAAGAAAAAGGGGCGAGGATTATAAGCGTTCCGGTCAGAGGTTATGGTAATGCTTTAATTGCAGGAATTATTGGAGCAAAAGGGGAATATGTCGTTATGGGTGATAGTGATGGTACCTATGACTTTACTGAAGCAGTTAATTTCATGCAAAAATTCAACGAAGGTTGCGAAATCGTTCTCGGCAACCGCTTCAAAGGTAAGATCGAAAAAGGGGCTATGCCTTTTCAAAACCGTTATTTGGGTAATCCGGCAATCTCTTTTCTCATAAGACTACTTTACGGCAAGGGCTTCGGAGACACCCAATGTGGTTTGCGTGGAGGGAAAAGGGAAACTCTTTTGAAGCTGAGACTTGTATGTACAGGAATGGAATTTGCAAGTGAAATGGCTATAAAAGCTTTGGAAAGTGGTGTAAAGATCGGAGAAGTGCCGATCCACCTTCACCCCGATGTGCCAGGAAGAAAACCACACTTAAGGCCGTGGCGCGATGGTTTTCGACACCTCAAATATATTATTGGTCACAAGTTGGGTTACAGAACTTAGGTATTACTCGATTATTATAGTGGTAGATCTAAAGCCAGAAAGCCGGGGCCGGTAAGCAAGAGGGAAATAGCTAGAACTAACAATATCAAATAATAATTTACTCCATCAGTCAGAAAGTTTTTATTCATGACTTTTTTGTACAGACGAACCAAAAGATCTGCCAAAAGATATAGAGAGGCTAGTTGAGTAAACAGACCTACTATCAGCAAGATTCCAGCAATTCCTTCCAAAACACTAGAAAGTTTGGTGTATGTACCAAGGGCTTTGTATTTGAAAAGTGTTTGATATGACCAAAATACGAAGATTGCTCCTAGAACTATACGAATTAATAGTGGGGAAATTAGTTGGTAGGTCAATAGGCCAGGAAATATTGAAAGCATATGATTGTATTGTTATTTATATGTAACTATTATATGGTATTTAACAAAATATGAAAGATGTCTGTTTAATTCTGGATAATATCCGTAGTGTTCACAATGTTGGCTCAATTTTTCGAACCTCAGAGGCTTTCGGCGTCTCTAAGATATATTGCGTTGGTTGTACTCCTGTGCCAAAAGATCGTTTTGGTCGCAAAAGAAAAGATTTTGCCAAAGTCGCTTTGGGTGCAGAAGATCTAGTATCTTGGGAGTATTTGGAAGGTGCCGAGATCTTGATCAGAAAACTCAAAAAAGAAAGATTCAAAATTGTGGCTTTTGAACAGACGAAGAATTCTGTTGACTATCGAAAAGTTAAGAAAAATCCGAAGACGGCAATTATTCTCGGTAATGAAGTTGGTGGAGTATCAAGATCATTGTTGAAATTGGCCGATGAAGTGGCCGAGATACCGATGCAAGGGAAGAAAGAGTCTCTCAATGTTTCGGTTGTGGCAGGAATAGCGCTTTCTGTTCTCCGTTCTCCGGGATGTTCCACATCCCGGAGGTAGAGGTTGCGCTCTAAATTAAAAGGGATATACTCCTTGTATGAAAAATATCGGATCTATAGTTGATTTCTTATTTGAGGTAGGAATATTGGCGAAAACCCCTAGAAGTTTTTCTGCTTTTTTGGGGAGCGGTAGTCAGTCAGTTGCCGAACATTTAAACAGAACCGTTTATATTGGTTTTTGTTTGGGATCGATGAATGGTAAAGTCGACACAGGCAGAATTATGCAAATGTGTCAATTTCATGATATTTCTGAGGCCAGAATATCTGATCTCAACTATGTACACCAAAAATATACCGAGCGTCTCGAATCAAAAGCCGAACAAGATCTGATCAATTCATTACCTTTTGGTAATAAAATTGAAGAAATTCTTGACGAGTATCATGAGAGGAAAACTCCAGAATCTTTGTTTGCTAAAGACGCTGATAATGTTGAATTTATTTTGACGCTTAAAGAACAAGTCGATACTGGTAATGAAAGAGCTGGAACGTGGATAAAGTCGGCAGTTGCCAGACTAAAAACCAAAGAAGCCAAGATTCTGGCCAAAGAAATACTAAAAACAGACTCCGATCACTGGTGGTTTGGAGACAAAGAAGATAGTTGGTGGATAAATCGTAACAAGAAGTAAGTTATAATACACCATGCAAAATATTCTTCAGATTGCTACAGCTATTGTAGGAACAACGATGTCTTTGGCTTATTTTCCTCAAGCCTACAAAATTTTCAAGAATAAATCCGGATTCAATATATCAATACCAACTTTTCTATTGTTTGGAATCGGAACATTGCTATGGACTATATACGGAATTACTTTGGGAGATTATGTCTTAATTGTCAGCTTTTTACCCGGAGTAATCGGTTCGTGGACGATATTGTTTTTGGTGCTGTATTACAAGAAGTATAATAAGAATATGACACCCCCAGAAAAGAGTTGTGCCGAAAATTAAAAGGGATATACTCTAAATATGAAAAAACTTTCATTAAAAAGTTTAGTTTGGAAAGAGGGGAAATATTATGTTTCCCAGGCTCTTAATTTTGATGTTTCAAGTTTCGGTAAGACTCGTAGAGAAGCATTAAAAAACTTAATTGAAGCACTGGAACTTTTTACTGATGCCGATCGCAAAAGTGTGTAGCCCTGCCGGCCAAGACTATCCTTTTTATAGTACCAACACAGCCCTTTTTTGAGCATTTCTCGCCAGTTCTTCTATATGCCCGATGTTGTTCTTGGAACTGACCCTTATTGCCATCGATATTCCTATAATCAGACATAGAATCCCCGCCAAGATCGATACCTTTTCTTAGAGTAAGCCGTATTGCTTCATAAAGTTTTCGGAGATCTGCTTTCCTAATATCACAAACCCTGCGGGTTGGATGGATCCCCGCGCGCCACAGCGACTCATCTGCATAGATATTGCCGATGCCGGAGATTATCGTCTGGTCCATCAGGGTTTGTTTGATTTTGGAGCGCGAACGCTTGCTGATACATTCAAGGAACTTTTCAAAAGTAAAACTTTTTTCTAGAGGCTCCGGACCCAATTCCTGCAAATGATCTGACTGATGAGCTTCTTTTGTTTCGAGAAGTGCGATCTTGGCGAATTTTCTAGTATCAGAGAGAGCCAGATATTTGCCATTATCGAAAGTTATAACAAAGCGCACTCTTCTGTTGAATGGATCTTTGAGACCTTCTGGACTCAACGGTTCCCAAGGATCTTTTTTATTTTTGCTATTGAACTTGTACAAGCCATACAAAAGGTGGCCGGTCATTTTCATGTGGATCAAAATCGTCTTTTCATTGTCTATATTTATCAAAATATTTTTCGCTCTTCTTTCTACAGAAAGTATCGTTGTGCCGACAACTTCTTTTTTAAAAAGCTTAAAATAAGATGGATCTTTGATTGTCTTAGACCCTTTGAAATAGGGACTATTGTAACTTGTCCAGATATCGAGAACCTTGAGTCCTGTGATATTATTCTTCAATCCGTTTTTGGTTGTTTCGACTTCGGGTAATTCGGGCATAAACATACTATAATGTATAATATTCGTATGCGCCACATATTTGTCTCAATGTTCATTTTTTCTTTGTTCGTTGGTTCATGGCTTATTTATCATCCAGAACAAGCCAGCAAAGTTTATTCTTTTATCGGTGATCTAAAGAGTCAGATAGCTGCGGTTATTATCTCTCATACACCCAAATCTGTAATTGAAATCAAGGCTAAATATGCTAGAAATGGCAGTTTTTTTGGTGAAAAAGAAGACAAGGTCAAGATCCTTATCGTTCCGGGACATGAACCAGATTATGGTGGGGCAGAGTATGCCAATATAAAAGAAAGAGAAATGGTTGTCGATCTGGCCAACAATCTCAAGAGTTTTATTCAAGGTAATGATCGTTACGAAGTCTATGTAACTCGTAATAAATATTCTTGGGAAAATACTTTTTCTGATTATTTCACCAATAATTGGAATGATATTGTTGCGTGGACGAAAGAAAATAAAAAAGAGATGGAGCATCTGGAGCGCATCGGCGAATACCATCCTGTAGTTGCCGAAGTCAAACACAATGTTGCTCCGCCAAATGTTGCTTGGAGACTCTTCGGTATTAGTAAATGGTCGAATGAAAATGATATCGATATTATTATTCATATTCATTTCAACGATCATCCGGGTCATTCCAAATATTCTCCGGGTTGGTATTCTGGTTTTGCTATCTATGTTCCAGAAGATCAATTCTTCAACAGTACTACAACGAAAGCTTTGGCTAATTCGGTATTCAATAGATTAAAAAAGTTTAACGCTGTCTCCAATATGCCAGGAGAAATGGCTGGTATAGTCGAAAGTCCAGATCTTATCGCCGTTGGTGCATACAATTCGATCAATGCTCCTAGTATGCTCATAGAATATGGATACATTTATGAGCCACAATTTACTAATGAAAATTTGCGTGATTTGGCTATAAAAGATTTAGCTTTCCAGACATATTTGGGGCTGCAGGATTTCTTTGATGACAAAAATCCGATCAATAATAATGTAACCTATGACACCTTGATAATGCCACATGTTTGGGATAATAAAGTTACAGAAGCCAAAGAGGTCTATTCTTTGCAAACGGCTTTGGTTGTTGATGGGGTTTACCCTCCAGTCAATAAGAGCTTGAATGATTGCCCGAGGACGGGAGTTATCGGTAGTTGCACCAAATCAGCAATCGAAGCTTTCCAAAAAAAGAGAGGTATAAGTGGCGAGAATGGGGAATTGGGTCCGAAGACTTTGCAAGAATTGAATCGTTTGTATTCAAACCGGGCGATTTAGGTTATTAAGATTGAAGTTTATTTAATTCTTCTTTCACTATCTCCGCATCACTCCAAGGTTGTTTACTATTATTTGGCCCCATAATATATGGATCAGTTCCTTTGCCTGTGATCAAAACCACATTATTTGGTTTAGCAATCTTGAGAGCTTGGCGTATTGCTTCTCGGCGATCAAGAATAACGAGGGGTTTGTGATTTGTTAAACCGCTTCGCACATCGTTGATGATCTGCATCGGGTCTTCATCGTAAGGATCTTCATTTGTCAGAATTATTTCTTTGCAATAATCATCTGCAATCTTTCCCATCTCTTTTCTCTTCCAAACATCTCGACCACCGCCTGTACCACCAAGGACGCCGATTAGCGACTTACCCTTGAAAGCCTCATAAAGTTTTCGTAATGAATCGGCGGTGTGAGCGTAATCTACAACAACCGTAAAGTTTTTTGCTTCAATCTTTTCTACTCTTCCTGGAATAGTTTGCAAGCTTTCTACAACACTTACAATATCGTCTAATTTTACATTTTCATTTTTAGCGCAGACGATGGCGCCGAGGATATTGTAAAGATTGAAAAGACCTTGAAGTTTGGAATGGATCGATCTACCTTCGTAAGTGAAGGTTATATTTTCTTGTAATGAATACGGTTCTGCGTCTTTGAGACTATAACCAATTTTTTTATCGGTGATACAATTCAAGAAAAGACTTGATTCTTTATCATCGGTATTTGCAATGATTGTGCGAATAGATTTTGAAGACTTGGCCATATTTCTTGCTATGTCCAACTTGGCATTTCGATAATTTTCATAAGAACCGTGAGCTTCGATATGCTCGGGCGTAAGATTGGTGAAGATGAGAGTATCCAATTCGATGAATCGATGACGGAAAGTTAGTGAAGCTTGAGAAGTTATTTCCAAAATAGCGTATTTGCAACCACTATTTACAGCTTGTCGTAAAAATTTTTGCAAGAAGAAACGGCCGGGCGTACTCATTTTGAAGAGGTTTCTATTTGAGGTATCGCCAATTTTGTATCTAATAGTGTTTGATAGGGCAGTCTTATATCCAGCCTTTTCTAAAATAGCATTCAAGATTTCCGTGGTTGTGCTTTTGCCCTTTGTACCAGTCACCCCTATAACTTTTATTTTTCTTGAAGGAAAGCGGTAATAGATCGCTGACGAATAAGCCAAAAGCCAATGATAGGCAGGGTTTAAAAAAGAGAATATATTTCTTGGTATTATTTTTTTGATCTGATAAAGGATGTTGTCTAACATGTTTAATTTAGGACTTTAAGAGCGGCTTTGACTTTGTCTCCAGTGTCGGCAATATTTTTGTCTATTTTCTTCAATGACTCTCGAGCTTCCTCGGCGCTGTAGCCCAGCATCTTGAGAGCTTCGATAGCGTCCATGTCGCTCGAAAGATTCGTGTTTGAATCCTTATCGACCAAACTGTCAATCTTATCTCTCAATTCCAAAGCGATCTTATCGGCAGTTTTCTTGCCGATTCCAGAGACTTTGGTCAGTAGGGCGACGGAACCGGTTTTGATGGCATTGACCAAAGTGTCGATCGAGACGGTACTCAAAATATTCATCGCTCCTTTTGGTCCTATTCCAGAGACACTTATAAGTAATTCAAAAAAGCTTCTTTCTCTTTCGGTCAGAAAGCCGTAAAGATCCATGATGTTTTCTCTGACAATAAGATGAGTGAGCACGGTTAGTTCTTTGCCTATTTGTATGGTCTCCAATGAGTCGGTCGACATGAAGATTTTGTAACCAATATTATTGGCCTCCAAAACAATGTATTTTGGGTCTATGTGGCTTATTTTGCCATGTACTGAAGCGATCATAGTTGGATTATAGCAGATTAACTCTTTACTTTATAGAACTATCATGATAGGTTATATGGCACATAAATATGGCCATTACGCAATCAGCAAAGAAAGCCCTACGCGCTTCGAAAAGGAAGCGAGTTTTCAATCTTCGCCGAAAAGCCGAATTTGAGAAACAACTCAAGAATTTCAGAAGACTGGTTGCTTCCAATAATAAAACTGAAGCCGAAAAAGCCATCCCTCTTCTCTACAAAGCGTTGGACAAAGCCTCAAAGACCAATTATATCAAGACAAATACGGCCTCTCGTCTGAAGTCCCGCGCAATGAAAGCTTTCTCTAAGCTTGGCTAATAGCCTCCGTCGTTCAACGGATAGGACACAAGATTGCGGATCTTGTAATCGAGGTTCGATTC
>CAYQCS010000012.1:0-10699 GCA_964416105.1 uncultured Candidatus Saccharibacteria bacterium | reverse complement strand
TGTGTGAAAGGTAGATCTTTGAACCAAAATGATAGTAAACCCTTATTTACAGGGACTATTTTAGCAATTTCGGAGTAAGTCATACCTTGTTTCCGTAGCTCTATTGCTTCATTTTTATGTATTAATCTAGCTACCATGTTATGTAACTATTATATGCTGTTTAAATATTAGAAGCAACTAGAATATAGAGCCGAGCAAGATTGTGTTCCAAAATCCTGCGTATCCCGAGGAACTCCTCACTCCTACATCTGTAAATATTTCTAAAGCAATATTTACAGATGTAGTCGCTCGTCGCTCGGGAGAACTACTCGGATTTTATAACACAATCTTACTCGGCTCTCTGTTGGATAAAGTTAAAGATTGTTGTAAAATCATAAAATGAATACAAA
Source organism: uncultured Candidatus Saccharibacteria bacterium (assembly GCA_964416105.1). Taxonomy (GTDB): domain Bacteria; phylum Patescibacteriota; class Minisyncoccia; order Phycocordibacterales; family PALSA-1337; genus C7867-002. Next base: position 10,310 of record CAYQCS010000012.1, on the reverse strand, counting down.
AGATACCGTTATTCCAAAAGAGGTAGTAAATGCCACAGAAACACTAGAAAAGGCCGGTTTTGAGGCCTATTTGGTAGGTGGTTGTGTTAGAGATATCTTTTTAGGGAAAAAGCCAAAAGATTGGGATATCACAACAAACGCCAAACCAGACCAAATTCAAGGCTTATTTCCAAAAACCATATATGAAAACACCTTCGGTACAGTCGCAATAGTGAATGAAACAGAAGATGAAACACTCAAGATTATAGAGATAACTCCATATAGAACCGAATCAAGTTATTCCGACCGAAGACATCCCGATCAAGTAACCTTCAGTAACCGCATAGAAGACGATTTGAAGCGCAGAGACTTCACAGTCAATGCAATTGCCATAAATCTCTCCAAAGGGGCCATAAAAGACATTATAGACCTTTACGAAGGCATATCGGACATAAGATCTAAAATTATAAAGACAGTTGGTCAGCCACTGGATAGATTCAATGAAGATGCATTACGAATGATGAGGGCTATAAGACTGGCTGTGGAACTAGGTTTCACGTGTAATAATGAGACTTTTTTGGCTATACAGAGCCATAATTCATTAATAAAAGATGTTTCGATGGAAAGAATAAGAGATGAGTTTACAAAAATAATAATGTCTAACAATCCTAAACTTGGGCTTGAAATGCTCCATGAAGCAAAATTACTAACACATATATTACCTGAATTAGAACATGGAATTGGAGTAAAACAACCACAAGCTCACGCTTACGATGTTTGGGAACATTCAATTAGAACACTCCAACATTCTGCAGATAAAGGCTTAGATCTAGAAATGAGACTTTCAGCCCTATTTCATGATATAGGCAAACCAAAAACCAAAGGCTTTTCACGTGACACAAATCAGCCTACATTCTACGGCCACGATATAGTTGGTTCACGTGAAACACGTAAAATACTAGAAAAAATGAGGTTTTCACGTGCAACAATCGAAAAAGTGACCAAATTGGTGCGTTGGCACATGTTTTTTGCTGACCCAGAACAAATTAGCCTAGCTGGAGTAAGGAGAATGATCGTTAATGTTGGTCCTGAAAATATCTGGAATCTAATGGATTTGAGAATGTGCGACAGAATAGGGACAGGGAGACCAAAGGAAGATCCTTATAGGCTTAGGAAGTACAAATCGATGATAGATGAGGCTTTGAGAGATCCTATATCTGTGAAAATGCTCAAAATTGATGGTAAAAAGATAATGGAAGTTACCAATTTAGATCCTGGACCAAAAATCGGTATGATTCTAAACGCTCTTATGGAAGAAGTTCTAGATAAGCCAGAATTAAATGATGAAAAGTATTTGCAAGAAAAGGCAATTGAATTGAATTCAAAAACCGAAAAAGAATTAAAAATTCTTGCGGAAAAAGGTAAAAATAAAAAAGAATTTGCTGAAGAAAAAGAAGTTGAGAAAATAAGAGAGAAACATAAAGTCAAATAAATATGGCCTATAATATGGATTAAAATATAATTGGTCTTTAAATAAGATTTATAAAAGACATTAAACTAGACTTATCCACAGACTGTCCTTTACACATATTTTTAAAAGACATAAAATACTATCAGATCTGTTCATCGTCCGAGGTGATTGCGGAATAATGTTTACAAAAATAATTGCAAATATTATTCCGCAATCAGGATGGACACTGTTCTTTGGAAAAGGGTAGGTAGGCTTCACTCCGTTAGAAGTTCTCTCGAAATTTTTAAGATCCGACCTTCAGTTGCTTGGGAGAATGGTCGTGCATTCCGTCACAAAATCAAACTAAGTCTCCTTGCAGGAGGCTAATAAAAAGAGACGATGCGCACAACCACCCATTAGAGGAGCTGTCTGGTCAGGATATAGATCCTTTCTTTTTTGGATCTAATAGGGTTTTCGTACCCATTTTGTTCTTTGTGTGTGGTGTCCCTCTTTCGAGAGGACATTAAACCGCGTAACCTGTTCTCTCTGAACTCTGGTCCACGCGGTTTTATTTTTGGCAAAATCTTATTTTTCACCCAACCTCCAACTCAATAGGGCAATGATCTGAGCCCATTACATTGTCGAGAATCTTGGCTTTTTCTATATGTTTCAATATGCCTTGAGAAACAAAAAAATAATCTATCCTCCAACCAACATTACGATCTCGAGCAAATGTCTTCATATCCCAATAAGTATATTTTCCGGTTTCATTTGGGTGAAAATGACGAAAAACATCGGTATAGCCAGCATCGACAACTCTATCCAACCAAGCGCGCTCGATGGGCAAAAAGCCTGTGTTATCAACATTTTCTTTTGGTCTAGCTAGATCGATCTCCTTGTGCGCCGTATTCACATCGCCACAGAATATGACTTCGTAACCTTCTTTTCTTAATTTATTGATATATTCCAAAAAATGATCGTAGTATTCTAGTTTGAACTTTAATCTTTCTGGACCACCGCCGCCGTTGGGGAAGTAAACATTCAAAAGAACGAATTTCCCTAAATTATTTCCAAAAGCACTTTTCTCAAAAAATAAGGCCAGGAATCGTCCTTCTTGGTCGTATTCGTGTTTTCCGAGTCCGTATTCAACCTTTTCTGGTTTAACCTTTGTGTAAACGGCTACACCGCTGTAACCTTTGCGACCTTTGGAATGATCGAAGTATGCATAATATCCTTCAGGATTTATTATATTATCTTCCAATTGTTCAGCTTCGGCCTTTACTTCTTGAATACAATAAATATCCGGGCTTTCATTGATAAACCAATCAAAACCACCCTTTTTGATATTAGCCCGAAAACCATTTACATTCCAAGAAATTATGCGCATGGGTCAATTATAGCATTGCTATTTCTTCCTATTATGAAACAACTTATGCACTTTCCTTAGTTCCGAATCTGTAACATGAGTATAAACCTGCGTCGTACTTATATTGGAATGCCCCAGAAGCATTTGGACCGAGCGCAGATCAGCACCATTGGAAAGTAAGTCGGTTGCAAAGCAATGCCTTAAAACATGAGGTGTAACCTTCTTGGAAATGCCAGCAACGATTGCGCATTGCCTGATTATTCTCTGAATCGAACGAACATCCAAAGCCAAATCTCCATCTTTCGCTTTTTTATTACCAATCCTTACAAACAAAGCTTCATCCATATCTTTTCTTTTATCCAAATACTTTTTTATAGAACTTTTGGCTTCTGGAGAAAGGAAAACTACCCTTATTTTCTCACCTTTACCTCTAATAGAGATTTCATCTGCGTTCAAGTCTATATCTCTCGAAAGGGAACAAAGCTCCGATACACGCAAACCGGTCGAAAATAAAAGATTGAGAATAGCCCTATCTCTAAGCGCTTTCAAATCATCACCTTTTGGTGCATCTAGAAGTCTCTTCAATTCTTCCGAAGTTATAAGATCCAGCGGCCTTTCACCGACTTTGGCCAATTCGATATGTTCTGGAGACAAAGATTTCACCCCTCTTTTGGCCAGAAATTTCAGGAAAGAACGTAAAGCAATCAGATAATAATTCTGAGTTTTTTTCTTTAAAGTATCATTTTTGCCATTACTTTGACGATTGAGCCACAGATGAAACTCTCTTTCTATTCTGTCGCTGATTTCCTCTGCCAACTTTATCTTGGAACGTTCTATAAACCTAGTAAGATATTGGTCATAATTGCGAACCGTATTCAAAGATCGGCCTTTTTCTATCTCGATATATTCCAAAAACTGCTGTTTCATTTCAGAGATATTGTGCGACATATCTCTATTGTATACCAACCAATTCTTGCGTCAATTTTCTATTCATGCTATGATATTTTCCATGTTAACAGCCAGACAAAAGATCAAAATAATCAAAGAAACCGCTATTCATGACAAAGATAGTGGTTCTTCGGAAGTTCAGATCGCTCTTTTGACCAAAAAGATAGAAGAGCTTACTGGTCATTTGCGCAAACATCGCAAAGACAATCACTCCAGACGTGGTCTTCTCGGTATGGTAGCTAGTAGACAAAATCATCTCAATTATCTCAAAAAAAATCACCCTAGACGTTATTCCAATTTGATCAAGAAGTTGGATCTCAAAAAGTAAGAGTGGACAAGGTGACAAATGTTTTGTTATCAAATCCTGCGTATCCCGAGGAACTCCTCACTCCTACATTTACAAATATTCCTAAAGGAACATTTGTAAATGTAGTCGTTCGTCGCTCGGGAGAAATACTCGGATTTTCTAACAAAACATTTGTCACCTTAGTGGTATAATACCAACGGAACCTTTTTATAAGTAACAATATTTTCATGTCAGTAATCAAACATAAAGAACAGCGCGTCGGCGTCTTTATAGATGCGCAAAATCTGTATCATAGTGGCAAGAACCTATATCATTCCAAGGTCAATTTTGGCCAAATAGTAAAAGATGCTTTGGACGGACGCAAGCTCGTGCGCGCTGTTGCTTACGTTATCTCTACAGAATCTGGAGAAGAAAATGCTTTCTTTGACGCTTTGACAAAAATGGGTATAGAAACCAAGGTCAAGGATCTTCAGATATTTAGTTCCGGAGCAAAAAAGGCCGACTGGGACGTGGGTTTGGCTATAGACGCTGTTAAGCTTTCACCAAAACTTGATTCCGTTATTCTAGTTACAGGAGATGGTGATTTCATACCACTTATAAAGTATTTGCAAATGAATCAAGGTTGCCAGGTAGAAGTTGTCTCTTTTGGAAAATCAACTTCGGCAAAATTAATAGAAGAGGCAGACAATTTCATGGATCTGGATGAGACTCCTAGTAAGTATTTGCTAAGAGTAGGTAATAAAAAGTAATTTTGCACCTTTTCTCTACTTCAAAAAATTGACATGTAAATATTGTCCGAATTGCACAATGTATTATTTTTGTGCTAGATTAATCTTGTAAAGGTACATTAATAGTAATAATTCGTCCTTGGATAAACAGGTTTGAGGCAAGTTTTGCTTATTTAAGGCAAAATATTTGCAATCTGTAATCTAAGGATGAATCTTCCTGGGGTGGCTCTCGACACCTTCAAAGCCTTCGACAAGCTCGGGCTATGAAGATTGAGACAAGAAACCTCATAGAACAAAAATATGACAAAAAAAGAATACACTTTAGAAATCGGCTCAAAACAAATTGTGGCCGAATTTAACGATCTTACCGATCAGACCAATGGTGCTGTTATGGTAAGACATGGTGACACCGTTGTATTGGCAACAGCGGTAATGGGTAGAGAACCAAAAGATGGAGACTTCTTTCCTTTGACCGTAGATTATGAAGAGCGTTTCTACGCTACCGGCAAAATCCTTGGTTCAAGATTCATGCGAAGAGAGGGTAGACCTTCGACCGAAGCAATCCTTTCCGGAAGAATAGTCGACCGAACGATTCGTCCTCTTTTCAATCAAAAAATGCGTCACGAAGTCCAGATCGTCATCACCACTCTTTCGATAGGAAATGAGGATCCGGATTCAATTTCAGTGATAGCGGCTTCTTTGGCCCTAGGAACATCGGACATTCCTTGGAATGGACCAGTTTCGGCCATCAGGGTTAGCAAAAAAGAAGATTTCATCGTAAGTCCAGAAGCAAAGGATAGAGAAGGTGTAGATGTCGAGCTAGACATGATCGCTTGTGGTAAAGATAGAACTATAAATATGATAGAGGTTGGCAGTAAAGAAGTGAGCGAAGATGTCGTCAATAAAGGACTGGCTTTGGCTTCCGAACAGATAGAAAAAATCCAAGTATGGCAGAAGAAAATAATTTCAGAGATTGGTAAAGAAAAGGTACAGGTGGATTTGCCTGTTGCTACCGAAGGTACAAAGGAATTGTTTGAATTGGAAATAGCTCCAAGACTGAAAGAATCGGTATTCAGCGGTCCAGGTAAAAAGAAGTTGCAAGAAATCACCGATATGTGGATGAAGATATTTACAGAGAAGTTTCCGGAAGGAAATGCCGGCATGGCAATGGAAATGTTCGAAGAAGCGGTCAATGATCTTCTGCATCAAGAAGCAATAGATAATGACCGAAGACCAGATGGTAGAAAAATGGACGAAATAAGACCGTTATTCGCCAAAGCGGGCGGTCTGTCGCCGATTCTTCATGGTTCTGGAACATTCTACCGAGGAGGAACTCACGTACTTTCAATACTAACCCTTGGTTCTCCTGGAGACGCTTTGCTAATCGATGGCCTAACTGTTCAAGAAAATAAGAGGTTTATGCATCACTACAACTTTCCACCTTTCTCAACTGGTGAAGTCGGTCGTATCGGAGGAACAAATAGGAGAATGATCGGTCACGGCGCTCTGGCAGAAAAAGCTATTCAAGCCGTTATTCCAGATAAAGAAAAGTTTCCTTATACAATAAGAATTGTTTCCGAGGCCCTAGCTTCAAATGGTTCTACTTCGATGGGTTCGGTCTGCGGTTCTACTTTAGCTTTGATGGACGGTGGAGTACCGATCAAAGCACCTGTTGCAGGAATAGCTTCTGGATTGATGATGCGAAATGAAAAAGAATACAAAGTCCTAACCGATATTCAAGGACCAGAAGATCATCACGGTGATATGGATTTCAAAGTTGCAGGAACTAGAGAAGGTATAACCGCTGTACAAATGGATGTAAAAGTTGGTGGCATACCACTCAAAATCCTTTCAGAAGCTTTTGATAAAGCCAAAAAGGCCAGACTACAGATCTTAGACGTAATAGAGAAAGAAATTGCAAAACCTAGAGAGAAAATATCTCAAAATGCACCTGAAATTATTGTTATGAAAATAAAACCAGATCAAATAGGTCTAGTTATCGGTAGTGGGGGCAAGACTATCAATGAGATTCGAGATGTTACCAAAGTCGAAGATATCACCATAGAGGACGATGGCACCATATTTATTACAGGCAAGAATGAAACGGCGCAAAAAGCAAAAGAGATAATATACAATATGACCAGAGAATATCTGGCTGGCGAAAAATTTGAAGGAGAAGTAGTTAGACTTATGGATTTCGGAGCCTTCGTCAAAATTGGGCCAAATGCTGAAGGTTTGGTACATGTCTCAGAAATTGCTCCATTCAGAGTTGAAAGAGTAGAGACATATATCAAAGAAGGGGACAAAGTTCCTGTTGTAGTAAAAGAAATAGATGACAAAGGCAGGATCAATCTGTCGATCAAATCGGCAAATCCAGATTTCTTTTCCAAAAAAGAAGAACGGCCAAAACCAAAAAGCGACTTCAAAAAAAGTTATCGGTAGATGAGAGTACGAGCAATTTTTCTAACTTCCTTGCTATAATATAGCAATGGACGAAGATTCTGTTCCAAAACCTCCAATCCAAGAACCAAAAAAGGATACATCCAATCCTACAGAAGAAGAGGAAACATCCACCTTCAAGGTTTTTGATATTACTCCAGATCTAAATATCTCTCCAGCAAAGGATGAGCCAGAAAATGTCCCTGTCAAATTGGATATCTCAAATATAATAACAGGAGAAAATATCGAGCCACCACAGATAAATCCTGCCCCTAAGATATCCAATCAAGAATCTAAACCTTTTTTTGGGCCAGCCAATCCACCAGCAAAAACAATAGGGCAAAATAAAACATACTTCACAGATAAGCCAGAAGATAAGACGCCTCAAGTAACAACATTACAAGAGGCTGTTGCTTCAATGGATAAAAAGCCGAACGAACAACAGAAACCAGTATTCAAAAACATTGACCCAAATATAAAGACAATCCGAACATACGAGAGAGATTTTGCAGAAGCAATATCGAAAAGAAAGTTATCGAAATCATCTTTCGTAATAGCTGAGAACGAAAAAAAGATTAACGAAAAGAAAACCAATCCTCCAACCCAAGAAAATATCGAACCAAGCCAACCAAGAGCAAAGAACAGACAGCCTGGCCAATCTCACGTAGGAAAAAATATTTTGATAGGTTCATTGAGTGCAATCCTGGTCTTTGGAGGTCTTTATGCGGGCTACTATCTTTACACAAAAAGTATTTTCGGAAATATAAACATCAATATTCCTTTCTCTTTATCTTTCCTCAAAAATATAACAACCCCAAAATCTGATGTCGGGCCAATACAAAAAATAGGCCCTTCTGTTGTCGGTTCTGATTCAAAAATAACAATTCCCGTCGACGGAAAAAATAAAAATAAGATAATTGAACAGATTAATCAAGAATTAACCAAAAACGAAAAGGAAGACAGCATCAAAGAAATAATATTGACAGAAACAAAAGACAATGAAACCCAAAGGTTATCCATAAAGAAGTTTATAGAGGGCGAACAAACTTTCGCTCCTGAAATATTCAAAAGATCACTTACCGATCGTTGGATGCTTGGTATATATTATGGTAAAAATCAACAAAACAGTGCTTTTGTAATATTGACTAACGATTTTTTCCAGAATAATTTTGCTGGCATCATTCAGTGGGAGAAAAATATGATAACTGATCTCGAAGATTATTTATTAGCCAAAACTTCTCAAATAACAGATCTAACTTTGAGAGGAAAATTCATTGATAAAATAATAAAGAACCGTGATGTTAGAGAATATATTGAAGAAAATGGTCACATAATCTTTCTTTATTCTTTCATCAGTAATGACAAACTAGTCATCTCCAATAACGAAGAAGCTCTGGCCGAAATAATAACTCGCCTTGAAAAAGCTTCTTTTATAAGATAATATAGTCACATGAATAAAAAAGAATTAGAATATTTCAAAAATAAATTAAAAAAGGAAAAAGCTCAATTAGAAGAAGGGCTAAATGAAGTTGCCCAGAAAGATACTTCGGCCGCCCAAGGATGGGAAGCAACTTCTGGTAATATTGCCATAGATACTGCAGACGACAACGAAGTAGCCGACAAATTTGAAGAGTATGAGGGCAATAAAGGTATAACCGACCAGTTGGACACTCAATTAGAAGAGGTAAATCAGGCCATAGACAGGATTGAAGCAGGAACTTACGGTCTTTGTGTTAAATGTAATGAAGCTATCGAAAAAAATAGACTGGAAGCAAATCCTTCGGCCAAAACTTGTATAAAACACAGTCATTAGTAGAGTTGATCGTTTTTTTATCTAAAATTTAATCTTTCTTTATGCTTTTTTGATACGGATTTTATCTATTACTGATAATATCCAATCATGTCTTTAGCAAAAGTATTTAGCGCACAATTAACTGGTTTAATTTCAGAGATTATAACTATAGAAGTAGATATAACTAGAGGTTTACACTCTTTCTCTGTAATAGGACTGGGTGATAGAGCGGTAGAAGAATCAAAAGATCGCATTTCTGGAGCCATAAAAAATAGTGGCTTCGAATCACCGAAACAAAAGAATCAAAAAATTGTAATTTCTTTGGCTCCCGCCTATATTCGCAAGGAAGGACCTTCTTTCGATCTTGGTATGGCAATCGCATATCTTATAGCAACCGATGAAATCGAGATCGAATCAAGTAAGAAATTATTTTTTGGAGAATTATCTCTAGAAGGGGAGTTGCGCAGGGTTGATGGTATATTACCCATTATCTGCCAGGCAAAAGATCAAGGTTTCGATGAAATCTTCATTCCAAAAGCAAATGCCGAAGAAGCTTCTTTGGCAGAAAATATTACTATTTATCCTGCAGAAAACCTAAAACAAGTAATTGATCATCTGATTGGAATTAAGTATATAGAAAATGTTCAATATACCAAACCGTTTACTGAAATAAATCAAAATATTTTTGATATGAAAGATGTTCGTGGTAATGAGAATGTCAAACGGGGCCTAGAAATAGCTGCTTCTGGTGCCCACAACGTAATAATGTGTGGAATACCAGGAACAGGCAAGACCATGCTGGCTCAAACTTTTCCATCGATATTACCAGATCTATCCTATAAACACGCTGTAGAGGTAATAAGTGTTCATTCTGTCGCCAAAAATCTCGATCGTGGATTATCGTTCAGACCACCTTTTCGTTCTCCCCATCATACCGCATCTTATCCTTCGATCATCGGTGGGGGTGGTTTCCCAAAACCAGGAGAAATAACTTTGGCTCACAGAGGGGTATTATTTCTGGATGAATTTCTAGAATTTGACAGTAATGTTATAGAATCATTGAGACAACCACTTGAAGACAGGAAAGTCACAATATCCAGAGCAAAAGGAACTGTTACTTTTCCCGCACAATTCATTTTGATCGCCTCAATGAATCCTTGTCCGTGTGGTAAAGGCAAAGCTAACGGCTGTTCCTGTAGTCTAAAATCTTTAGATAATTATAAAAAGAAGTTGTCTGGACCAATAGTAGATCGAATAGACATTTGGCTCAATGTAAACAAAGTTGATTACGAAAAACTCGG
>CAYQCS010000011.1:0-11078 GCA_964416105.1 uncultured Candidatus Saccharibacteria bacterium | reverse complement strand
CCTTTTTCCATCATTACAGCAAAAGCATACCGAGGATTATTGTATGGCCAAAAACCAGTCATCCAGGAGTTTATCTTCTCCTTACTGGTACCCAATTCGGCCGTACCAGATTTTGCAGCTATCTCAGTCCCAGCTATATTCAAAGACAAAGCCGTTCCCTCTGTTACCGATAGCCTCATCCCCTCTTTGACTATATCGAAATATTCTTTCTTAATATCAACAACAGATTCAACACTAGGACTTGCATCCTTGATAATAGTTGGAGAAATAATGACTCCATTATTTGCTATAGAAGCCACCGCTCTTACAATTTGCATCAAAGTTACTTGAAAACCGTATTGACCGATCGAAGTATGATAAGTGTTACCGACGAACCAGTCTTCATTGAAAGTCTTTTTCTTCCACTCCGGAGTCGGTATCGTCCCGGACTTATTCAAGAAAAAAGAAGGTTTATTATCCAAAGTTGTCGTGCCAAAACCAAACATCTTCAAATATTCATCTATTTTAGCAATACCCAAACCCTTCTGATCTTTGTATCCACCACCGACAATATAAAAATAGGCATCAGAAGAAACAGCGATCGCTTTTCTCATATCGACAGCGCCATGGTTTTTCCAGTCACGAAATATCGTTGACTTTGTACTATCGTAGGGATTCGGTATAGAGATAGAACCAGTTGTGACTATTACATCATTTGGGCCAATAATATTTTGATCCAAAGCCCCAAGCGCAATGAAAGGCTTCATAATAGAACCGGGAGTATAAAGACCGTCTATTGCTCTATCCAGAAACGGCAAACTCTTATCATTCAATAGGCTTTTGATAGCTTCTGGATCACTTTTATCAGACATCATTTGAGAACTAAATTCGGGATAACTAGTAATAGCAATAATTTCACCTGTTCTAGTATCCATAATTACACCCGCTCCACCACTAAAACCAACCTCATTAGCTATTTTGGATATATTGTTATACAAAACAGTCTGAATACGGCTATCTATACTAAGTTCCAAATCTTTTCCTTGAATAGGAAATCTAGCAACACTCTCTGAAACTATCTGATTGCGGGCATCTACTTCTATCAACCTGACCCCCGATATGCCCTGTAATGTTTTATCGAACTGTTTTTCTACACCCGCTTCGCCGACAAAATCATCTTCATAATAAAATCCGTTCTTGTCTTTCGATGGATACTTAACATATCCGAGAAGATGGGACATCCCGGAAGTAGTAGCATATTTTCTCAAAGCAGCAGAGTTACTACTATTTTCTACTGATGGTGCATTCCAAGCCAAGACAATATTATTTCGATCCTTGATTTGCCCACGACCAGCAAAAAGAGGAATATTTCTAAGTAAATTATTTTCGCTTCTATCTCTATATTCACTCCCATGAATAATCTGCAAGTTAACAGCCTGAACAATGAAGACCAAAGCGACCACAAAGAAAAACGCAAGTATAGAAAATAACATTCCCCTTTTTATAGGTTTCTCTAGACGACCTTCAAATTGAGTAACATCGTACTCTGGTATATTGCTTGAATCTAGCAAGACATTATCCGGATCAATTTCTTGATTCAAAGATCGGCCAAACCAAAACCACTTTTTTCTTCTAATCATTAACGAATTATGACATATATTATTATCTTCTCAAAAATCTCTTAAGTAATTCAACCATTATGAATATAGACAACGATATTATCGTCCCATAATAACCGGCGAGTTTAATAGACTCCAAATACCCAAACAGAGAATCAAATATTATTCCTGCAATAATGACTTCGAAAAAATAATCAAAAGACCAAGCAGAAAATATTGCCACAACCAAAGCTATATACCACCAACCATTCAACACACAAAAGATCATGATTAGATCGCTCAATATTCTCTGTAAAAATAAATTCATATTATTTGTCTACTAGGACCCATCTTAACTGGTATATATTTACCGGAACAGAAAAATAGACTTTCTGAAATGGTAGAGCATTATCAGAATCTATTGAAACAACCTTTCCCATTGGCCTACCTTTGTATGTGGCTGATAATACAAAATCACCTTCTTTTATATTCAAACCTTTTGGTAATTCGACTTCATATTGTCCGCCGCCTTTACCTATAGCTACACTTGGAATATTTTGCTCCCCAATCAAAACTTCTTGTTTTTGTCCAAAAGAAGAAAACAGTACAACTCTCGACAGATCGGACAACACTTCTTCGACTTTACCAATCGGAACATCTCCAATTGAATAGATAACACTTGTAGTACTTAGACCTTTATTTTTGCCAATATCAATTATGTATTCATCGTAAGGTACAAATGGTGGTTTTTTTATTACAGCAGAAAGTGTATATGAGGATGAAGAAGAAGTTGAATCGAGAATCCTTCTCAATTCTTGATTTTCAGATTCTAAATACGAGACAGAATCAATTCTAGCCAAAGCTTCTTCTAGTTTTATCTTTAATTCTTCATTCTTCCTCAACAGATCTTCACGAGACAAGAGGCTTCCGCTTTCAATAGAAAAGCCAGCCTTCCAAAAAGGCGAAGCAATTGTTGTAAAGATTGCAGACAACAAATGAGGCAAAAAGATCTGAATCAAAGCGAATATTACAAAGACAATCACTACAAACAATGTAACAATTTTTTTATTTTTGTTACTTTTATGTTCTTTGAGGTAAATCATCTTCGCTTTGCAATAAAATAGGTCGGTATTTGTCTAGATTTTCAAGAATAATCCCGGCACCGCGCGCAATTGCTGTCAACGGATCTTCTGCGACGGTTACCGGTAAATGCAAAGTATCAGAAAGTAACTTGTCTAATCCTTTGATCAGCGCGCCGCCGCCAACCAAAAATAGACCTCTTCTCATCACATCGGCCAATATTTCTGGTGGTGTAGTCTCCAGAACTTCTTTTGTTGAAGAAGTAATAGTCTCTATAGATTGACTAGTCGCTTCTCTAATATCTGAATCAGTTATGATAACTTCTCTAGGCAGACCTGTAATAAGATCTCTACCTCTTATCGTAGTCTCCATTGATTCTCCGGGAATTACAGAACCTACAGCAATCTTTATATACTCAGCAGTAGTTTCGCCTATCAAAATCTTGAATTCATTGCGGATATAGGAAATGATATCGCTATTGAGTTTATCACCAGCGATCTTCAAACTCTTTGCTTGGACAATTCCACCAAGAGAAATAACGGCAATATCGGCCGTACCGCCACCGATATCCATAATCATACTTCCGATCGGCTCGAAGATCGGTAACCTTATTCCCACGGCTCCGGCAATCGGCTGTTCGACAATATAAACTTCTCTGGCCCCAGAATTTCGGAAAGCATCTCTAACTGCTCTGACTTCAACATTACTTACACCGGATGGTACTCCTGCTACTACTCTAGGACCAAGAAGTTTTTTTGGCATGAATTCTGAAGCACGCTTCAAAAGAAACGAGATCATCTCTTCTGTTACTTCGAAATCGGAAATTACCCCATCGACCAAAGGACGAACGGCAGTGATGTGGGCGGGAGTTCTACCAAGCATTTCTTTTGCCGCTTTACCGACAGCGACTACCTGCCCGGTCTTTTCATTGACTGCTACTACCGATGGTTCATTGACGACAATACCTTTTCCTTCTACATAAACGAGGGTGTTGGCAGTACCAAGATCTATACCAACATTATTGGAGAGTTTGGAGAATATCTTTTCTTTAGTCTCTTTGAAATTCATATTTCAACCTTATCATAAAGAGGTGAAAAGGAAAACAAGGTTTGACAAAGGTCGCAATCAACGGTAATTTGAAATAGGATAAATCACAATTGACTTGCTGGAAAAGACCATGCGGGTTGTGGTTTGAAGTTCATCATATGCTATTTCAAGTCCTTGGGATTAAGAAGGATTCTCTTAGTAGGATTCTAGACGATTTCGGAGTAAAGTCTCCGGATAGATTACTCGATGCATCTCCTGATGTAGTAGAAACTATATACAGTAGATGTACATTCTCTGATCAAAGAACGATGGTCCTTTTCGGTAAGTGGTATTTTTTCGTTTCAATTACTGATCACGATAACGACAAGAATCAAAAGTGGTTAACAATTGAAAGCAACGGTCATCAACTTACTTTATTGGTGAAAATCGATGAAATAAATGATTGAATCCCTATTTTTTGCCACGAAGCCAGCTCCGCTGGCTTTGATTTTTTAAGAGAAACAGCTATGACTAAAAACACATCTCTTATATCATCTCTTGTGACCCTGTGCCATTACCGCTTACCCTGTGTCATCCCCACGAAGGTGGGGATCCATGTCTAATCGTGCGCAATTTTTTCAAATGTAATACAACACGCGTGGTATTACATGGATCCCCGCCTACGCGGGGATGACATTATAAAGTGCGGAGATGACATTAATAAAATGCAGGGACGAAATTATAGAGTGCGGGGATGAAATTATAGAGTGCAAGAGAGTTACCCTATTATTAACTTTCACTTCGCCACAACAACCGCGTCTTCGAAAGCGATCGAAAGAATGCGCGAGGCGCCATCGGCGCCCATAGTGACACCGTAGATCACTCCTGCCCTCGACATCGTCTCACGATTGTGAGTGATAAGGATTAATTCTGACCTTTTGGAAAGATCCTCGATCATATCTCCATACTTTTTAGAATTAGCCTCATCGAGTGCCGCATCGGTCTCGTCGAGAATGATAAAAGGCGGTGGATTGACTTGCGAGACCGCAAAAAGCAAAGCGATCGAAGTCAGCGCTCTTTCCCCACCAGAGAGCATCATCAACCCTTTTATTTTCTTTTTTGGCAAAGAAACATTGACATCTAGTCCATAAAGCGTTTTTTCTTCGTCTTGATTTGGATTTAAATCATCACCATCGTCAGGAACCGAACCGGACAAAACGGCCGACAAATCATCATCTTCTTCTTTCTTCTTTTTTACTTCTTTGACGATCTCAAGCTCAGCATTACCACCACCAAACATCAAAACAAAATATTTCTTGAACTCACTATTTATTTTCAATATTCCACTTTTGAATTCATAATCTATTCTAATATCCAACTCTCTGATCATATCCAGCAACTCATTTCTAGCTTTTTCCAAATCCACAAGCTCTCGTGAAAGAAAAGCATCCCTCTCTTCCGTTTCCCGATACTCTTTTAGTAATTCTTGACCACCACTGGCGCCCGCATCTTCTAGACGAATTTTGGCTCTTTCTATCTTCTTTTTTCTTTCCTCTTGAATAGGTCGGGAGTCGTGAGCATTGCCTAGTTGATCGTGATAATCCAAAACCTCTCGACCAAGCATTATTCCTGCCTGACCAAGCTCTTGTTTCAAAGCATCTTCTTCTCTGTTTATATTATCTAGCCGGTTATTCAATACCGAAACTACAGAACGAATCTCATTTTGTCTGGCAATTATTTTGAAAATATTCTTCTCTGCCTCGCGATCGGTATCTTTTTCTTTTTCTATTGATTGTCTGATATCGTTATATTTTTCGATCAGAACTTTCTCATCCTCTACGACATTATTCAATTTCGCAACTGTTTTCTCTTTCTCTTTTGAAAGTTTAGCTATCTCTTGTTCAGATTCACCGATCAAAGCTGAATCAGCATTTGAACGATGACCACTGATGAAGTTGCGGAGCAGATCGACAACTTGAGTAAACAATTCTCTGATATCGGTAAGTATTTGTAATGATTCTACTTTTCTTACTACTTCTTCAACATCTTTCAAGTAAACCGTCTGGAATTGCTCACTTCTCCTTCTGATTTCTTCTTTCTCAATTGCCCTTTTATTGGCATTGATCTCTCCGTCTAGGCGACCAAGTTCTCGGACCAGACCATCTTTCTCTTCCCTAACCAACTTCAACTTATTCTCACACTCTATAACTTCTCTGCTTTTGGTATCTCTTTTGTTTGAATCGGTAATAATCTTTTTAGCTTCATCCAATTCTCTTTCCAATTGTTTAAGCTCGGCATTTGGACCACTCAGTTCTGCATTGATTTTCTCTTTTTCTGTTCGAATATAGTATTCTTCGCAGGCAAAATATTCTTTGTATGAAATGATCAATTCTTTGCGTAACTCTTCTGCCCTTTCTACTTTCTCAACCTGTTTTTTCAAAAATTTGATATGCGGGGCAATTTCTCTTCGTAGAGATTCCACTTGCTTCATATTCTCTTCGGTCTTTTCTAGCTTTTTCAAACTTTCTTGTTTTTTCCACTGATGAATTTTCAATCCCAGCGCATCTTCGATCATTTCTCTTCTTTCCCTAATGGAAGCGCCTAGTATTCTATCTGCTTCTCCTTGAGAAATTATATGGTGTCCAGTCGCTCCAATATGAGCTTTGGCTAGAAGCTCGATAATATCTTTCAATCTTACTTGAGTACCATTTAAAAGATATTCATTGACACCATCTCGGTTGACCACGCGCTCTATACTTACTTCATCAAAATCAATCGTTGGAAATATCTTTCTAGAATTATCAAAAATCAATTTGACACTAGCGCGATTGGCTCTACCGGTCTCACCGGCACCATTCCAGATCATATCTTCACCTTTTTTTCCACGAAGAGATTTGATCGACTGTTCGCCCAAGACAAAACGAAAAGCTTCGGCAATGTTTGATTTACCAGAACCATTTGGGCCGACTATCCCTGTAATAGGAGAGGTGAACGATAAATGGACCTTCTTGGCAAAAGATTTGAAACCGATTATTTCTAAGGATTTAAGATACATAAAAAGATAAGGTACGAAAAAACAACGGATTTATTATATCACCTTCCCGATGTCAGACATCGGAAAAACATTATTTTCTAGCAAAATTCTGGTTCATCTCTTCTAAGCCGGCTAGATACAAACTATGTATTTCGGAATCAGATAAAACACCGCTGTGAATAAGAACTTCGTCAATATCGCCATTGAAGTAAAGATTTACAATAGCTCCTGTTAATGAATCAGTGTAAGTATGTTTCGCTATTTCGATAGTAAGTAGAGATTCACCAGAGGTTGGACCTGTATAAGAACCTCCACCAATTCTCACTCCATCATAATATGCACTCATTACATTAGAACTTGTCCAACTTAAAGCCATATGATGCCATTCTCCTACATTGGTTTTTTGACCCTGATAAACCTTGTAAGGATTAGCACCTACTCCTCTAGTAAATACAGGTTGACCTGATTCGTAAGACAAATACATTCTTACACCTTGATTACTAATACCATTGAAAAACAAGAGGCTTTGATTAGCGACAAGAGGTCTTACCCACAAAGAAATTGTACCACCATTTTTATTTATATCTCTTAAAGAGGAACCTACTGCTGTATTTACAGAAACATAATCATTAACACCATCAAATCTTATTGCTCCCCTGATCGCACCATCACTTATTGCGACAGGTCCACCATTTAGCGTAAAGTTCAGATTATTACCAGACGAATCAGCGCCCAAAGACGAAGAATCATCAAAGCTCCAATGAGCAAAAGCACTTGCACCAAAACTTTGATACATGCTCGAACTGAATTGTTGTGCTGCACCGAATCTCGCTTTGGTTCTTGCTGTATTCAGAGATACTAAGATTATAGAAGACATTACTGAAATGATCGAAATTACCACCATTAATTCGATTAATGTAAAACCTTTTTTGTGTGTAATCATATTATTACTATCCTATATTAGAATATATAAGTAATACTAACATGTTTGAAATAGACAAACCCTATATCTGTTGATATTACCACCCCTTTATTTTCAGAGCTTTCTCGGCCGCTTGTTGTTCAGCTTCTTGTTTCGACGCCCCTGTACCAGTGGCAACTTGGACATCACCAAGAAAAACTCCTAAAGTAAACTTTTTATCATGATCTGGACCAACCTCTTTGAGTGTTTTATATGAAGGCGTAATGCCAACCTTTTCTTGAGCCTTTTCTTGGAAACGACTCTTGGCATCGATCCAGGCTTTATTGGCTACAATTTCTTCTATGTCGATCAGGTTTAGGATTTGCTCTCCAATAAAATTGGCGGCCATGTCGTAGCCGCAATCGAGATAGATTGCACCGATTATGGCTTCTACAGTATTTGCAAGAATAATAGAGCGAGCACGACCAATATCTTTGGCCTCCCCTTTTGAAAGTAAAATGTAATCATTGAGTCCGATATGTTCGGCGACCTTGGTCAAGCTAACGGTATTGACTATGGCTGAGCGAAAAGAAGTCAGTGCGCCTTCGGCTTTATTTGGATATTTACGAAAAAGGAAACTGGTTACAACCAATTCCAAAACAGCATCACCGAGAAATTCGAGTCTTTCATTGTGCTCCATTTTTTCGTTGCGATTTTCATTCAAGTAAGAACGGTGTGTACATGCCGTCCTAAGCAAAGAGATATCCTTAAAGGATACACCGATATGTTTGGCCAGATTTTCGAAATTATTTTTCATTCTATAAATATAACTATTTCTTTGAATCAGTCAAAATCTGAACTGACTTTGTAACAATCGGCAAAATATCATTATAGAAATTTAATTCAAGGATATCTGCCAATTTGAACCATTTGGCATCATCCAGTCCAGGTTTATCAACCAACTTCATATCTTTGAAATCAGATTCCGCCAAATAATAATGAACCTCTTTTCTGATCTTACCCAACCCCGGATCATTGGCAATGTATTCGTTGGATCCTAGATCAGAAATAATTTTTACATCTAAACCAATCTCTTCTTTCACTTTATCTGCCGTACCTATCCTAGGATCGACACCTTCTGGAATTTTGCCTTTCGACAAAGTCCAATGTCCAAAAGCATCGTGGACAAAAGCTAGATAAATTTCCCCATTATCGTCTTTGGCGCAAATAACTGCTCCACCAAGGTGTTGAACTGGCATCTTTTCATAAGGTATATCTACTATTTTATTTTTCTTCTTGGAAGTAGCTTCTTTATCCGGTTCACCCAATTCTTTGTAGACAGCACCCATCACACCGTTGACAAAACGGCCCGAAGTCTCTCCACCAAAAGTTTTGGCCAACTCTATAGCTTCATTAATAGCTACTTTAGCAGGAACATCGGAACGATCGGAAAATAGAAGTTCGTAAAGGCCCATTCTAAGAACATTACGATCAATAGGAGAAATCTTGTCTATAGGCCAATCTGGAGCAGCCTTCTCTATAATATTATTCAGATCTTCTCTCTTAGCCAAAATACCTTTAGCCAGATTTTCCATAAAAGACAAATCGGCTACACCAGGAGCAAATTCATTGGCATTGCGTTTTATAATCGAGCTTATTTCTTGATCATTTTGACCATGACAATCCCATTCGAATAGGGATTGTAAAACAACAGAACGAGATAGGTGTCTATTTGCCATGATTATTGAAAGAACAATTTTATTATCATACTTTTACTAACTGTTACCCGGAACCGATAATAATAAACTAAGCTTTTGCTTTGATTTTCTTTGGAGCCAAATCGAATACTTTGCGACCGTTGTACGAACCGCAGTTAATACAAATCCTGTGGCTCTGATGAAGAGCGTTACAGTTTTGACACTTGGAAAGTCTAACCACGGTCAAACCATGATGAGATCTCCTATTATTGCGGTGTGACCGCGTTGCTCGCATTCGATTTACCATGACAGTAATATTACATATATTTCATTTTTGTGCAATACGCGTTCCCGAGGTCAGACCTCGGGATAAAAAGTTCAAAACCCAAATTTCAAATCAAATCCAAAATCCAAACTCAAATTCGAGGGGCCTCAAGGTAAAAACCGGGGATGTGTCACATCCCCACCCTTCAGTCGCGCAAATAAAAAGCACACGAGCCCCGTTTTAAGAGGCTCGTCATAGTCTTGTCGTCAGCTTCGATGCCGTACTGACCACCTTGGTGTGCAAAACCAATGGCCACAAGAAAGTATTGAGCTAATTTTACCTCCTATAATTTTTTGGTAAATATTGACAACTCCAACATCTTACGGTAATGTATTTTTAGACCTGACCCGCTTTCAGATCTAGGTTAACGAAAAATATTTGCGGTCTGACCACTGCGAATATGGACTGAATCCCGTTAATCTTGAAAAGGCGGAACAACAAAAGGACGGTTGTGAACATCAATAGACAGGCTTTGAAGATCTTCCGAGATCTTCTCCTTCAGAAAGAGTACCTTGGAGTGTACCTGAAGGCGTGGAATAAGCACAACGACAAGTCGCCGTACTGGCACTTGTGCGAATCGGTTTTTTACAATCTGTTACTACCCATATTTATTGGGTTGGTGTGCAGTTTGGTGATTATTTTGGTCTTTGGTCCTTTAAGCACCAATATTGAATCATCGCACACCACCACTCAAGCAATTGTGTCAGGTTTAATGTTCACATCTTCATTCTGGGCAGTTAAAAAGTTCCGGCCCGTGAAGAACTTCTGCATCGCGGTCGCGTGGTTTGAGAATGCGAAATGTTGCGCTCTAAACAATTGGAATACCATTTTTTGTCTTCGTGGCAAGGATAATTTCCCCGATCTTCTTCTTGAAGCATTACAGGAATGTCTTGCCCAGAAGTACACAGCTCCGATAGTTGCTTTGGAGAAAAAGATCGCTCAAGTTTCAGTCTTTCCAATGAAAGTATATTGGATTGAAAGAAGAAAAGAAGTAAAGAAGAAGAGGCTCCGTTCTGTTATTGGGATCATTTCAAGCGTGTGGCCCAAAATCGCAAAAGATGACACGATAGGGGAAATCTACGCGAGAGGAGCAATTCACCTTGCTACAACCGGAGAACCTGTCGCGGTAACGACAAAATAGCAAGGGTTGAGATCTTCTAGCTAACACCCTTTCACCCCACCAGCGCCTGCGCGCTGGTGGGGTTTTTGCTAGACAAACCCGCTATTTCCTGCTAAATTCCAATATGTACGGCAAAGGAACTAATAGCCGTTTTAATGATCTTCGTTATCCCGCAATATTATTAATAGTCTAAAAAGCGGAGCGGAGAAAAAATATGTTTAAAAAATTAAAAGAGACTCTGACCGGACACAAAAGTGATGATGTTTCTGTAACAAAAGATGAACCAAAAAAAGAGGATCCTGTTCAAGATACTACAAC